>DASPNQ010000113.1:0-33000 GCA_035626435.1 Vicinamibacterales bacterium | reverse complement strand
GTCCCTGACGTGGCGCGTGTTCACGGGCGAGGAGCCCGGCTTCTGGACCGGCGCGGGCCGCTTCTAGCGGATCGCGCTCACCACCAGTGAGTACTCGAGCCCGGCGCAGTCTCTGCGCCGGGCTTTTTTGTTTCCTGCCATACTTGATGCGTTACGCGCAGGCATCCCCAAGTCGAGTCGCGTTGCGTGAGCGAGGCCCGATGCGCCGTTTGGTGTTCGATCGACTGTTGATTGGTGTTGGTGTTCTGTTATGCGCCGTCCTCAGCGGCGCTTGTGCTCAGCCACAGCCTCAGGATGGCGCGGGGGCTGACGGCGGCGCCGCAGCGACGGCGGCCGCACTCGCCGAATTCAAACAACGCAGCCCGGCGATTATCGCCGCCTACATGCAGCAGCCCGGTCTCAAGAAATTACAGATCGGCGCGGGCAGCAGCCGTCTGCCGGGGTGGCTCAATACCGATATCGAACCGGGCGATGGCCTCGCGTATGTGGACGCGACGCAGCCGTTTCCGTTCGAAGATGGCTCGCTGAACTACATCTTCAGCGAGCACGTCATCGAGCACCTGACCTACGACGAGGGTAAAGCGATGGTTGCCGAAGCCTTTCGCGTACTCGCGCCGGGAGGCAGGATGCGCGTCGCTACGCCGGACCTGCAGCGCTTCATTGATTTGTTCGCCGAGACACCCAACGAGGAAGCAAAAGCCTACATCGTCGGCAAGCGGCAGTGGCACAACTGGCCGGACGAGCCGAACGCGCCGGCAATCATCCTCAACCTGCAGATGTCGTCGTGGGGACATAAGTTCATGTACGACGCGCCGACGCTGATTGGCGTCTTGACGCGGGCGGGATTTCAGGACGCCCGCACGTGGGAAGAGAACATGAGCGACGACGAGCAGCTGCGGAATCTCGAAGGGCGCGACACCGGCGTCAACAAACGGTGGAGCGAGTACGAGACGATGTCGATTGAAGCGGGTAAGCCGATGGTGAGCACGTCTCGCGACTGAGCAGCGCGGATCCGCTACGGCCGTGACGCGTCACGGCTTCGCCCACGCGGACGCATACGTTTCCAAAATCCTCACGGCCGCGATCGCGTGAGCGCGCGCGCTGGGGTGGTGATCGAGCCGGTTGGCCCACAGCGTCCGGCGATCCTTGATGGCGGCGAAATCCTTTCGCAGGTCCAGGCAGTCGATGTCGTGCGCCGCGCAGACGGCGAGCACGTGTTCGTGCAGAAAGCCGAACGCATAGCCTTCGTCGAGATCACCCGAGGTATCCGGAAACAGCACGATACCGATGGAAACCCCTTGCGCCTTCGCGAAGCGGACGATCTCTTCCAACGCTTCGCGATCGGCGCGCGCCTCGCGCGTGTGCGGATCCGCGAAACGCCGCCGCAGGTACTCGGGATAGGAAGTCGTCATCCCAAGTTGAATCTGCATCTCCGCCCATCGCACGCTCGCGACGTTATAGAAAGCGCTGTGCTGGGTCAGCCAGTTGTGCCACGAGTGCACCGGCATCAATAACCGGAAGACCGGTCTGCCGGTCGAGTCCGAGCCTTCGACGTCGTTGACGTACCACTGCAGCAGGATGAAGTCGGGCCGGATTTCGGGAATCAGCTGCTTGACGCGCTGCAGATGTTGCGGCGTGTTCGCCCCCGCGTAGCCGAAGTTGAGCACTTCAAAGTGTTTCGGCAGTCGCGCCTGCAACACATCCGTATAGCGTTCATGTTGACCGATGCCGTTGCCGTAGGTGAACGAATCGCCGATCGCCGCGATCCGGTAGATCCCGGGCGGCTTTTCGATCGTGAACTCCGGCCCGCGGAACCCGGCGCTGTTGAGCGTCGCGGTGCCCTGGGCGGCCCAGCGTCGTGAGAAGTATCCGTTACTGTCGGCGCTTGTCGTGATGTCGCGGTACAGCCATCGCGTCGCGGCCTCTGCCGCCAGCGCGGCCAGAACCAGCGTCACTGTGAACAACGCGGCGCGCGTCAGCGTGGTGCGTGTGATCGGGAGCTTCATTCGCTGCGCGTCACGAGCGCGGTCGTCGGCGTGCGGATGCTGTCCGTCGGGATGCGGCAGAGGAGCGCAGGCCTATTCTCCATGGAAATGGTTGGCAGATCCATCCCGGTCGTGGAGAATCTGTTCATGCCCACGAGCCCCTCGGCCTCTGAACGATCGACGTCGCGTCTGCGGATCGCCAACACCGTGATGGCTCTCGCCATTCTCGCGCTGCTCGGCCGCATTGCGTGGCAGGAACTGCGCATCAGCAGCGTCCGGGCGGATCTCGATCAGGCCAGGCGTGATTTGACGACGCAGGTCGAGCAACGCGCGACCGAGAAAGTCCAGGCGCACCGCGAAGAACTGGTGGCAGCGGTCGCGTTCGTCGACGACCTCTATCGATCCGAGGATGGACTGCAGCGGCCGGGCGGGTTGTACAACCTCGACGCTCGGCGCGTCGACGCCGAGGCGATCGGCACCTGGATTCTGGACGTCTACCTGCGCGAACGCATTGCCGGCAAATCGGACGCCGACGCGCGGCAGGCGATCGCCAATGCCATCAGGGGCTCGGACGAATACCGGCGCAAGCATCCGAAATCCTAAGGCGGCAACAGCGCATAGGCGCGGCCCTCGCCCTCGACATGCTCGAGGCGGAGCGCCGGCGTTTCTGCGATCCGTGCTTCGATCGCCGGCCATCGATCGCCGTAGTCGTTGGTATGGACCACGACATACGTCACGCCCACGCTGCGCAGGCTGTTGATGCTCGTCGCGTCCGGAAACCCAGACATCTCCAGGTACAGCCGGTCGTGCAGCGGCCGCCGCAAGCTGCTGTAGCCGTGAATGGTTTTCTGCCAGTGTCCGGTGGCGTGGAACATCGAGCGTGTCTGGTGGCGCTCGAGCGCGCCAAGATTGCCCGGGCTGGGTGAGGGCACCTCCGCGACGACGAACGGCTTGGGCCGGGTGGCCAGCCAGCGATCGATCGGCGGAACCGTGATCGCGAACGGCACGCCCGCAAACGGGTACGGCGAATATTCGACGAGAAGCAGCGCCGCAAGGACCGTAACCGCGATACGGCGCAACAGCGGGCGCAGCCTCATGCCGATCAGCCGATCGACGCCCAGACCCGCGAGCACGGCGAGCGCCAGCACCGTCAGAATGATGAACCGTGATGGAATGCGAATGAAGTTGAAGCCGGGCAGCCAATACACGTGGCGCCATAGCTCGATTGGCCAGGGCACGAACATCAACGCCGACAGCACCGCAAGCAGCGCGTAGAGCGCCGTGGCATTGTGGCGCCACTGCTGTCGCCGCGGCCAGGCGACGACGGCGAGTGCTGCGAGCAGGACGGCGAGGATGCCCGGGAAGAGGAACGCATCGGGTTCCCGTTCGAACGGCCCCCATAATCGTGATTGGAGAAACATGTGGAAACGAGAGGGCGACGCCGCATAGCTCTCGATGTTCGGATAGGCGTCCGACAGATAGCCGCGTTTCAACCCCGCCTCCACCTGCGACATGCGATACGGCAGCAGGATCCACACCGCAGGCGCGATCAGATACGCGCCGGCGACGCCGACGTCACGGACGCGCTGACGCAGGTTCAGCGGCTCACCGAACCCGAACCGCCACGCCAGCAACACGACGATCGCGACGACCAGATACGCCGCGCCATGTCCGCTGGCCAACGTCTGCAATGAGAAGAAGCCGAGCGCGAACAGTAGATCACGGCGCCGGCCGCTATCGAGGTAACTGTGGAGAAAGGCCAGGCAGAACGGAATCCACTGCACGGCAGTCATATGCAGCTGGCCCATCCGGATGAAGCGCGGCGGGACGAACGCAAAAATCAGCCCGCAGATGAACGCGGCGCCGATGCTCATTCGCAGCCGGCGGCCGAGCAGGAAGGCGCCGGTTCCGCACAACACGCAGGAGATCAGCGCCGTCAGGTTCGTGCCGAGGACGATATTCCCGGTCAACCAGATGATCGGGGCCGCAAAGAAGGCACTGCCGATCAGGTTTTCCGAATACGCAAGGGTGTTGGCGTACGGGTAGTAGATGTTGGCGTCGAAAATATTCCACGGTTGATTGAGGAACGCATGGGCGTCCCACGCCAGCGTCCACAGATACATGTGCGCATCGGGCACGTCGCCGAGAACACGGCTCCCAGGTGCGAGTGAAAACGGCAGCGCCATCAACACCGTGAGGACGCCATAGACCGCCGTCACGGCCAGCAGGGTGATACGTTCCGAGCCGACGTGCACGGCTAATGAGTATACGGCTGAAGCTGAAGACTGAAGGCTGATGACTGAAGGTTGATGACTGATGCTGAAGGCTGACAGCTGACAGCTGACAGCTGACAGCTGATAGCTGCTAAAATCGCTCCGTGAGTTATCGCACGCCGCTCGAGGCGCGGATCGCCAAGAAAGCCACCAAGGCGATCGTCGACTTCAATCTCATCGAAGATGGCGATCGGGTCATGGTCGGTTTGTCCGGCGGCAAGGATAGCTGGGCGCTGATCCAGATTCTCGACGTGTTGCAGAAGCGCGCGCCGATCGACTTTTCGATCGTCGCGGTGAATGTGGACTCGGGGTATGAGGGCTACCAGCATCGGCAGGTTGCGGCGGCCTGCGCCGAGCGCGGCTGGGAATTTCACAGCGAGCACACCACCATCGGAGCGGTCATCGACGACAAGCTCGAGACCGACGAGACGCCCTGTTCGTTGTGCGCGCGACTGCGCCGCGGCGTCCTCTACCGTCTGGCCCGGCAGAGCGGCGCGACCAAAATCGCACTCGGACATCACCTCGATGATTTCGTCGAGACGGTGCTGCTGAATTTGTTCTTTGCAGGCGCGCTGAAGGCGATGCCGGCCCGGCTGACATCGGACAACGGCAAGCACGTGGTGATTCGGCCGCTGGTCTACGTCACCGAAGCCGAAGCGCGCGACTACGCGAAGGAATGCGGGTTGCCGATCATTGGCTGTTGCTGCCCGGCTTGCGGCGATCTGAGCCTGCAGCGGCAGCGTGTCAAGCGCCTGATTGCCGATCTCGAACGCGAACACCCCAATGTCAAGTCGTCGATGATCAAGGCGCTCGGCAACGTCATGCCTCGCCACCTGCTCGATCGGCGGCTCAACCCGCTCGGCGACTTCACGGAAGCCGTGGCCGCCGAACCGTCGTTGATCCCCGTCATCGTCAATAGACCGGCGTGAGGGCGGTCGTCCAGCGGGTCACATCCGCGCGCGTCACGGTGGACGGCCGCGTCACCGGCGAGATCGGCGCCGGACTGCTGGTGCTGCTGGGAGTGGAGCAGGGCGACGGTCCTTCCGACGTCCAGTACATCGCGGCCAAGGTTCGCGATCTGCGAATTTTCACCGACGATGCAGGGAAGATGAATGTGTCGGTGCTCGATCGGCAGGGCAGCGTGCTGGTCGTGTCGCAGTTCACGCTGTCGGGGGACGCACGCAACGGCCGCCGTCCGTCCTTCGCGACCGCAGCGCCGCCGCCGATTGCGCGCCCGCTCTACGAAGATGTCATGCGAGAATTGAAAGCGAGCGGCTTGCATGTCGAGGCCGGCGAGTTCCAGGCCATGATGCAGGTTGCCCTGATCAATGACGGACCAGTGACGATCCTTCTCGACAGCAGGAAAACATTTTGATGATTCGAGCATTCGGCGGTGTGCTGTGCGTACTGTGTGCGGCGACCGTCTCGTTCGCGCAACAACGGCCGCTCAAGACGGAAGACCCCGAAACGATCGGCTCCGGCCGCATTCTGATCGAGGCGGGTGTCGATTACGATCGCGACGCCTATTTCCCGGTATCGGGGCTCCGCGGCAATCATCTGGTGGTGCCGTCATTCGGCGTGAGCCTTGGCGTCAGCTCGATTGCCGAGATCCAGATCGATTGGCCGCTGTATCAGCAACTGCGCATCACCGAACGGGTGGCCGGCGCGCCGCTCGCGAATCTGGTGCAGGCGACAAACGATAGGACCGAGGATTTTGGCGACATCCACATCGGCGCCAAGGTCAGGCTGATCAGCGAGACGGCGCGGCGGCCGGCGATCGGCAGCTGGTTTCTTACGCGTCTTCCGAACGCCGGCAATGAGGCCGGGATGGGCAAAGACGTCCAGGATTTCTCGTCCGCGTTGACGATCGGCAAGACCGTCCAGTCCGTGCGCGTCGTCGCCAACATCGGCATGGCGATGCTCGGCAATCCGACGCGGCTCGCCGCGCAGGACGATCTGCTGATCTATGGCTTGTCGGTCGCCCGCGCCATCAGCGCGCGCTCGGAAGTGGTGGGCGAATTCATGGGGCGCGCGAACTTCGCGAACATCACCACGCCAGGTGCCGAAGACCGCGGCCTCCTGCGATTCGGCGCCCGCCACACCATCGACAGCGTTCGATTCGACACCGGCTTGCTCGTCGGGCTGACGTCCCGGGATCCGCAGATCGGTGTCACCGCCGGTCTGACCTGGGTGTTCAACGGGCCGCCGATTCCATGATGCTGGCAGTCGCCAAGGCGCACGCCTACGGCAACGACTTTCTGTTCGTGCCGGCCGCCCAGGCCGAGGGACTGCGCCACGACGAGCTGGGGCGGCGGCTGTGCGCGCGCCACACCGGCATCGGCGGGGACGGCGTAATCTTCTACACCATTGCGCCCGACGGGACGGCGCAGATGAAGTTGATTAACGCCGACGGCAGCCCATCGGAACTATCGGGCAACGGCCTGCGGTGCCTTGCCGCACTGGTATTGTTCAAGCGCGAGGACGCGCGGCAGCCGCCGATCAACGAAGTTCGCGTCGATACAGCGGCCGGGTGGAAAACACTGACGTTGATCAGCCGCCAGGGTGGTCGCTACATGTTTCGCGCGGCGATGGGGCAACCGGAGCGAATCGCGCAGGAGACCATTACTGCCGCCGGAGAATCGCTCACCGTTACGACGCTCGCCGTCGGCAATCCGCAATGCGTCGCGCTGCTGAGTGAGCTGCCCGATCTCGCGCGCTTTCATCGGCTCGGACCCGCTTTATCTACTCACCCGCGGTTTCCCGAAGGCACCAACGTCGAGTTTGCCGTCGTCGAAGCGCCCGACCGGGTGCGCATCCTGATTTGGGAGCGCGGCGTTGGACCGACGCACGCGTCCGGTACGGGGGCGTGTGCGTCGGCGATCGCCGCGATTTCGCACGGCGGAGCGAAGAAGGACGTCCAAGTTGTCGCTCCCGGGGGCACCCAGCGCGTCGAGTGGCTCGACGACGGGATCTTTCTGAGCGGGTGGGCCGAAGTCGTGTTCTCGGGTCATTGGGTGCCCGCAGTCGCCGACCTGTCCTGACACGTCCGCACTGTTTTAGGCGCGACGCAGATCCGTTTCTGATCACCCCATGGCGGCCGGCCATCGCAATTTTTGCGACGGCGAGTCGCCGGTCTTACCGTCGCCGTGGAGGCGTTCGAGGGCCCGCGGCGCTGTCGATTTCGCTTAAAGCCGCCTGAAGTTGCGCCGCCGCGCCATTGAGCGATGCAGCGACGGCGCCGTAGTCTTCCGCCTTCAGCGCCGTGCGCGCTTCTTGCAGTTGCTTCTCGACGACGGTGATGGTGCTGCGAGGCGCCTTGAGGAGGCGTGGGTTAAGGCGTGCCACGGCGGGCTCGTTCAGCTCGCTTTGCGCGCGCGCGAGCAGCGTGGCGGCTTCGGCGATCGCGCGTTCGGCTTGACCGCGGGCGTCGGCGCGGCCATCCACCGCGATCTTGGCCGCATTCTGGGCGCGCTCCCGGCTATCGAGCGCGAAGTTGAGCGCCTGGCGGTAGTCGCCGGCGGCGACGAACTCTTCCGAGCGGCGGAGGGCGTCTTGCGCGGCGGTGAATTCGGCGGCCGCGAACTTGTCGGCGCCGGCGGCGCGCGCGGCGTCGAGGGCGCCTTGTGCCTGATTCATTTCCTTGTGGGGGGGCTCAGCGCCGCAGCCGGCCGAGCACATGATCATGACGAAAGCCAGGCGGCGCGCCACACGAAGCATCTCTGACGAGTATACGCCAGCGATCAGCGAGCCCTTGTCCGCAGCGAGCGCGGCGCACGCGCGCACCAAACGCGCGACCGGTGGCAGGCGCGCGCCAGAAGCGCCGGCAATCAGCTACCATGAAGGGTCCGGCGCAATGGCAACGGTGGCGGAGGTGGACCGTCCGCGCGAGAAGCTGGCGCGGGTCGGCGCCGAGGCGTTGGGCGACAACGAGCTCGTCGCCCTGATGATCGGGTCGGGTCTGCGCGCGCGCAATGCGCTGCTGGTGGCGCAGGATGTGATCGCCGCCGCCGATGGCGTGCAAGGGCTGGCGCGGATGGGGATCGACGAGCTGTGCCGGGTACGCGGCGTCGGCCAGTCGCGCGCGGCAAGGCTGCTGGCGGCGATCGAGCTCGGGCGGCGGACGCTGTTCAGCGATCGGGGCAAGCGGCCGCAGATGCTGTCGATCGACGACATCGCGCAGTACCTGTTGCCGCGGTATTCGGGATTTGCGGTCGAACGTTTCGGCGTGATGTTGCTCGATCAACGGCAGCGCGTGATCCGCAGCATGATCCTGTCGACCGGCACGATCGAGAGCAGCGTGTCGCATCCGCGGGACATTTTTCGCGTGGCGATGCTCGGGTCGGCGTCTCGGGTGGTGGTGTTTCACAACCATCCGTCCGGCGATCCGATGCCGAGCGAAGCCGACCGGCTCGTCACGCGGCGGCTGGCGCTCGCCGGCGAGCTGATGGGAATGGATTTGATGGATCACATGATTCTGGCGGGAAGCCGGTATTACAGCTTCAAGAAGGCGGGCTTCCTGTGAAGATCCTGTATTTCGACTGTTTCGCCGGCGCCGCCGGCGACATGATCCTTGGTGCGCTGCTCGATGCCGGCTTGCCATTCGATGCGTTGAAGCAGGCCCTCGGCAGCCTGGCGCTCGACGGCGTCGACGTGTCGCTCGAGCGCGTCGTCAAGACCGGCATCACCGCCGCGAAGTTTCGCGTCCACGAGCACGCGCCAGCCGGATCGAGCTCGCGGGCATCGAACGGCGCTCATCCGCATCACCATCTGAAACACATCTTTGCGGCCATCGATCGATCGGCGTTGAGCGAGGCGGCGAAAGCGCGTGCGGTGAAGATGTTCCGTCGGCTCGGAGAGGCGGAGGCCGCGATCCATGACACCACACTCGAGCGCGTCCATCTGCACGAAGTCGGCGCCATCGACTCGATCATCGACATCGTCGGCGCCGCGTTCGCGATGGAATGGTTCGCGGCGGATCGGGTAGTGGTGTCGCCGATCAACGTCGGCGGTGGCATGGTCAACTCAGCTCACGGCGTGTTTCCAGTGCCGGCGCCGGCGACGCTGGCGTTGTTGCAGGACGCACCGGTGTACTCGAGCGGTGTGCAGATGGAAACGCTGACGCCGACGGGCGCGTTGGTGTTGACCGAGTACGCCACGGGATTCGGGCCGGTGCCGTCGATGAAGATCGAGCGGGTCGGCTACGGGGCCGGCGACCGTGAGATCAAAGAAACGCCGAACGTCCTGAGGGTGATCGTCGGCGAGGTCTCGGACGCGTCATCGGTCTCCGCTCTGGCGGACGTCGACTCGAGCGGCGAGCCGTCAGGGCCGACGATGAAGGTCGCCGTACTCGAATGCGAGATCGACGACATGAACCCGCAGATCTTCGGCGTGCTGATGGATCGGCTGTATGCCGCCGGCGCACTCGAAGTGTTCTACTCGTCCGTCCAGATGAAAAAGAACCGCCCGGGCACGTTGATGACGATTGTCGCCAGGCCGTCCGATCGTGCGGCGATGACCGAGATTGTCTTCCGCGAGTCGACGACGATCGGCGTCCGCCACCAGGAGTTGCAGCGGGAATGTCTGGATCGCGCGATCGTCAGCGTGGCAACCGCGCTTGGACCGGTACGCTTCAAAGTCGCGAGGCGTGACGGGCGCGTGATGAATGCGCAGCCCGAATTCGAAGATCTGGCGAAACTTTCCGCCGAGCACGGCATCCCAGTCAAGGAAGTCCAGGCGCTCGCCCACAAAGCATGGCTCGATTCTTTCTAACGACGGCGATCGATTACGTCAACAGCCGTCCGCACCTCGGGACGGCCTACGAAAAGATCACCGCCGATATCATCGCGCGCTACCGCCGCCTGGCCGGCTACCAGACGCATTTCCTGATGGGGAACGACGAACACTCGCAAAACGTGTTCAAGCGCGCCCAGGAGCAGGGCAAAGATCCGCTCGCCTATTGCGACGAGATGGAGCGGGTGTTTCGTGACGTCTGGAAGACGCTCGATATTTCCTACGACGATTTCATTCGCACCACCGATCGCAAGCGCCACTATCCGGCGACGCAGAAGCTGGCTCAAGTCGCCTACGACAAAGGCGACATCTACGAGGGCTCGTACGAAGGCTGGTACTGCGAGGGCTGCGAGGCGTTCAAGCCAGAGAAGGATTTGGTCGACGGAAACTGTCCGATTCACAACACCAGGCCGCAGTGGATCAAGGAAAAGAATTGGTTCTTCCGCCTCTCCAAGTATCAACAGCCGCTGCTCGACCACTTCGCGAAACACCCGTCCTTTCTCGAACCTGAAATTCGCCGCAACGAAATCCTGCGTCTGATCGAAGGCGGGCTCGAAGATATTTCGATGAGCCGCAGCGGGCAGTCGTGGGGCATTCCCGTCCCGTTCGATCGCGACAGCGTCGTCTACGTGTGGTTCGACGCCTTGATCAACTACGCGGCTGCCGTGGGCTACGGGTGGGACGACGAGCGGTTCAAGCAGTGGTGGCCGGCAAGCCTGCACATCGTCGGCAAGGACATCACGCGTTTCCATAGCGTGTTTTGGCCGGCGATGTTGATGAGCGTCGGCGAACCGCTGCCGGCGCAAGTGTTCGGCCACGGTTGGGTGTATTTCAAGGGCGAGCGGATGAGCAAGTCGCTCGGCAACATCGTCGATCCGCTGGACGCCGCGAATCGTTTCGGCCCCGATCCGTTGCGCTTGTATCTCGCCAAAGAAATTCCGTACGGCGGTGACGGCGACTTTACGTGGGAGCGCTTCGAGGAGAAGTACAACGCCGATCTGGCAAACAACCTCGGCAACCTGGTCAACCGCGTCGCGTCGATGACCGAGCGCTACCAGCAGGGACGCGTCCGAGCCACGAGCGCTGGAGCACTGGCCGGCGTCGCGGCCGACGCCGTCGCCGCGTACCGCAAGGCGATGGACAGCCATGCGCTGCACGACGGCGCTGCCGCCGCATTCCGGTTGGTGAGCGCAGCCAACAACTTCATTGCCGAGAAGCAGCCGTGGTCGCTCGCAAAGGATCCGGCCAACGCCGATCAATTGAACGGAGTACTCGCGGAGTCGGCGGAGGCGGTACGGGTTGCCGCCACGTTGCTGGCGCCCATCATGCCTTCGTCCGCGACCGAAGTGTTGCGACGGCTGGGCGACGATCGACCGTTACACGAACGACGGCTGGACGCCGACACCGCGTGGCGATCGTCGGGCGAGAAACAGATTCTGAACGCCGGCGCCCTGTGGCCGCGCATTGAAGCAGATAAGGGAGCGATCGTGAACGACGAGCAGAAGCCAGGCGGGACGGGCGAGGCAGGTCAGGCAGGTCAGGCAGGTCAGGCAGGTCAGGCAGGCCGGGCGACGCAGGCGGGTCCCGAGCAATCGATTGCTGGATCGGCAACGCCGTCGACTCAGGGCTCGCCAGCCGCAGCACCGCAGGCGCCCGGGGCGCCCGCGGCGCCCGAGGCGCCGATTTCCATCGACGACTTCATGAAAGTGCAGCTCAAGGTCGCGAAGGTGCTGGAAGCCGAACGCATGCCGAAGTCACAGAAGCTGTTGAAGCTGAAGGTCGACGCAGGGGAACCGGAGCCTCGCACGATTCTCGCCGGCATCGCCGAGTCGTACGAGCCGGAAGCGCTGGTCGGTAAATCGATCGTGATTGTCGCGAACCTGGCCCCTCGCAAGATGATGGGGACGGAGTCAAACGGCATGGTGCTCGCGGCCAGCCCCGACGGCGGTCCGGCGATCGTGTTGAACGCCGAACCGGCCGCACCCGGCACCCGCGTGCGCTGAGAACTGAAGACTGAAGACTAAGAGCTGAAGCTGAGGCCGTAGCTGAAGGCCGAAGGCTGAACGCTGAAGGCCGATCGCTGAAAGCTGATTGCTGATCGCTGCATGACCGACAGTCACTGTCACATCGCCGGCGAGGAATTCATCGCGGATCTCGACGCGGTGGTCGAGCGCGCACGTGCGGCGGGTGTCTCGCGGGCACTCGTCATTCTGGCCGCGGAGGACGAGGACGAGATCCGTCGATCCGAGACGGTGTCGACGGCGTGGCCGGAATGCCGCTTTGCCGTCGGCGTCCACCCGCATCACGCTCACGTGTTCGCCGATGAGCCGGACGTTGCCGCGCGCCAAGTCGCGCAGCGCCTCGATGCGATGCCGGCAGCGAGGGCGATTGGCGAAATCGGGCTCGATTACCACTACGATTTTTCGCCGCGCCAAGTGCAGCACGCGGTATTCCGCGCCCAGATCCGCCTCGCGCTCGAGCGCGATTTGCCGGTTGTCATTCATACCCGCGAGGCCGAAGACGATACCTTGCGCATCCTCGGTGAGGAAGGGCAGGGCCGCCTTCGCGGCGTCTTCCACTGCTTCACCGGCGATGCCGCCGCGGCCTCGCGCGCGCTGGCGACCGGTTTCTACCTGTCGATTCCAGGCGTCGTGACTTTTCCCAAAGCGGTGTCGCTGCGTGACGCGATTGCGGCCTTGCCGTTGGACCGCGTGCTCGTCGAAACCGACAGCCCCTACCTTGCGCCGATTCCCTTTCGCGGCAAGCGCAACGAGCCCGCGCACGTCGTCAAGGTCGTCGAGCAACTTGCGACGCTGACGAACATGTCGGTGGAGACGATCGCCGTCGCGACCGACCGTAATTTCGAGAGGCTGATCGGGTCGTAAGGCTTTGCTGTTCAAAGCATTAGCCATGCTTACGCTCGTTGACACCACGCGAGCGGTATGGTCTGATCAACGTACGTGTCGAACGCCGCACCCAGGACCCAGGCGGACTTAATCCAACTTTTTGAGCCCGTCCGCGCGGATCTCGAGGCGGTCGAACGCGAGTTCGCGCGCCAGGTCGAATCGCAAGTTCACGTCATCCCCGAAATCGGCAACTACCTGTTGAAGAGCGGCGGCAAGCGCGTGCGGCCGGCCGTGCTGCTGATGGCGGCGCGGTTGTGCGGCTACAGCGGTCCGCGTGCCATCCTCAACGCCGCGGTCGTCGAGTTCATCCACACCGCGACGCTCGTGCACGACGACATCATCGATGATGCGGACGTGCGGCGAGGGCGTAAGGCCGTGCACTCGCAGTGGGGCAACGATGTCACCGTACTGGCGGGCGATTTCCTCTACATCAAGTCGATGGCGATGGCCCTCACGCAGGACACGCTCGACATCGTCCGTCTGCTGTGCGACGTGACGCTGCGGATGATCGAAGGGGAAATCTATCAGCTCACCAAGAACGGCATCGTCGATCTGAGCGAGGACGAGCACTTCGAGATTATCCGCCGCAAGACCGCGTACTTGTTCGGCGGGTGCGCCGAGATCGGCGGCATGCTTGGCGACGTCAACCAGGAAAAGCGCGAAGCGCTCCGCGAGTACGGCTTCAGCCTCGGCATCATGTTCCAGCTGGTCGACGACCTGCTGGATTTCACCGGCGCCGCCGAAAAAATCGGCAAGCCGATCGGCGGCGACCTCCGCGAAGGCAAGATCACGCTGCCGTTGATTCACCTCCTGAATCACGGCGGGCTCGAAGCCGGCGATCTGATTCGCAACGCCGTGCGCGACCGCGACATCTCGCCCGACAACTGGGCGCGCCTCAAGGCCCTGCTGCAGGAGCATCGCTCCATCGAGTACGCTTACTCCCGGGCTGTCGAATTCGGCGAGAACGCCAAGCGGCAGCTGCGCCTGTTCGCGCCGAGCCAGGAACGCGAGGCGTTGATGGGCCTCGCGGACTACGTGCTGCTCCGCGACCGCTAGTGCATTTCACCGCAACATGACGCACGGACACCCCCCGACCCGATAGCCTTGCCCGTGTGTCAGGTGGTTGACGTGGTCTGTGTGACGCTGAGCCATGACGCCCGCTGAACGAATCGACAAACTCCGCAGCGACATCCGCCGTCACGAGGAGTTGTACTACGTCGAAGCCAGGCCCGAGATCAGCGACGCCGAATTCGACGCGCTGATGCACGAGCTCATGCAGCTCGAAGCCTTGCATCCCGACCTGCTGACTCCGGACTCACCGACGCAACGCGTCGGCGGCCGCCCTGCCGAAGGTTTCGCGCAGGTCGAACACCTGCAGCCGATGCTCAGCCTGGACAATGCCTACAACGACGATGAGCTGCGCGCGTTTGACGAGCGCGTGCGCAAAGGCCTGGGTCTGGACATCTCTCCGGCGTATGTCGCCGAATTGAAGATCGACGGACTGAGCATGGCGCTGACGTATGAGGACGGCAAGCTGGTGCGCGGCGCGACGCGCGGCGACGGCACCCTTGGCGAGGATGTCACTCAGAACGTCCGAACGGTACGGGCCATTCCGTTATCGCTGCGTGGCGGTCCCTCCGGACGCATCGAAATCCGCGGCGAAGTCTACCTTCCGAAAAAGAACTTCGAACGCATCAATCAGGAGCAGCAAGCCGCCGGCGAGCCGCTCTACGCCAACCCGCGGAACACCGCGGCGGGGACGATGCGGAATCTCGACCCGAAGCTGGTGGCGAAGCGCGGTCTATCGGCATGGATGTATCAGCTCGTGCCGCAGGAATTCGAATCGCACGCCGAGATGTTGCGCGACCTGGCCAGCTGGGGCCTGCCGGTCGAGCCCCATTGGAAGAAGTGTAGCGGCATCGGCGAGGTCATCGCCTTCTGCGAAGAATGGCGCGAGAAGCGGGGGTCGCTCGCGTTCGAAACCGACGGCGTCGTGATCAAGGTCGACGATCCGCAATTGCGCGAGCGGCTCGGCTACACCTCGAAGTTTCCGCGATGGGCGACCGCCTTCAAATTTCCGGCCGAACGGAAGGTCGCCATGCTGCATCGCATCGAGATCAACATCGGGCGCACCGGCGCCGCGACACCATTCGCGATGCTCGAGCCGACCGTCGTCGCGGGCTCGACCATTTCGATGGCGACGCTGCACAACCCCGACGACATCGTTCGCAAGGACATCAGGCCCGGAGAGCTGGTCATCATCGAGAAGGCTGGTGACGTGATCCCTCGCGTGGTCGGTCCCGCCGATCCCAATCCCGATCGCCCGACGCCGCGATGGGTCATGCCGACGACGTGCCCGGTCTGCAACAGCGAATTGCAGAAGGCCGAAGACGAAGCGGTGTGGCGATGTGAAAACAGCTCGTGCCCGTCGAAGCTGCGCCGCGGCCTCGAACACTTCGCCTCCCGCGGCGCCATGAACATCGAAGGTCTCGGCGAATCGCTGATCGGCCAGTTGTGCGAAAAGGGCGTGGTCAAGAGTTACGCGGACATCTATCGTCTCGACGCCGCGACGCTGGAAGGGCTCGAGCGGATGGGCAAGAAGTCCGCGTCGAAGCTGCTTGGTGAAATCGAGCAGTCCAAATCGAACGACGTGTGGCGTCTGCTCTACGCGCTGGGCATCCGTCACGTCGGCGAACGCGGCGCGCAGGTGTTGGCGGATCATTTCGGTTCGATCGAGGCGATTGAGCGCGCCAGCCTCGACGAATTGCAGCAGGTGCGCGAAGTCGGCCCGGTGCTGGCGGCGTCGGTGCGCGCGTTCTTCGACGAGCCGCGGAACCGTGAGCTGATCGAGGCGTTCCGGGCCGCCGGCGTCAAGGTCACCGGCGACCCGAAGCGCGCTCCCGCCGGACCGCAGCCCCTTGCGGGCAAGACGTTCGTGATCACCGGCGAGCTCGAAAGCATGTCGCGCGACGCGGCACAGGCCCGCCTCGAAGCACTCGGCGCGAAAGTCACCAACTCGGTAAGCAAAAAGACCACCGCGCTGATCGTCGGCCGCGACCCCGGAGCGAGCAAGTCCGAGAAGGCGAGCGCCCTGGGCATTCCGACGCGCAATGAACAGCAGTTGTTGGAGCTGCTGGCCGCGGCCGAGGCCGATGGTGCACTGCCCGGCGGCCTATAATGATCGGGTCATGACGCGGCTCTTCGCGATCACTACGGCGACGCTGACGGCGATCATCGGCGTGCTGCTCGGCCTGCTGCTGTCGGTGCAGCGGCCGCCGCAGCTGATCGCGCCGGAGCCGGCCGCCCGTGTCGAGCCGGACGCGTCGCCAGCCGTCGAAGTGCCGGCAGCGCTGATCGCGCCGGGTTCGATCAACTTTGCCGACATCGCGGCGCGGATGAATCCGGCGGTCGTCAACATCGACGCGACAGCGCGTGGCCGCCGCGCCCGGCAGCTCGTCGAGGATGGCGGCCGGCGCGGCAGCGACGACCCGTTCACGCAGGGCCGCCGCGGCGTCGACATGCCGCGCCGCGGCACCGGCACCGGGTTCCTGATCGATGCCGACGGCAACATCCTGACCAATCATCACGTCATCGAAGGCGCCGAGCGGCTGACCGTCAAGCTGGCCGACGGGCGCACGCTGCCCGCCGAGGTCGTCGGCTCCGATCCGGATACCGATATCGCGCTGATCAAGGTGACGGCGCCGGGTCCGCTGCCGCACGCGACGCTCGGCGACTCCTCGAAGCTGCGCGTCGGCGAATGGGTCTGCGCGATCGGCAACCCGCTCGCCTACGAACACACCGTCACCGTGGGCGTCGTCAGTTTCATCGGCCGCAAGCTGTTCGACCCGAGCCTGGATAACTACATTCAGACGGACGCCGCCATCAGCTTCGGCAACAGCGGCGGGCCGTTGATCAATTCGCGCGGACAGGTGATCGGCATCAATTCCGCGGTCAGCCGGCAGGCCAGCAACATCGGCTTCGCGATTCCCATCAACCAGGCACGCGCCGTCTTGAAGCAGTTGAAGACGAGCGGCCGCGTCGAGCGCGGCTACATCGGCGTGACGTTGCGTGACGTCGATCCGGACCTGCAGGGGTCGTTGAAACTGTCGCGCGCCGATGGCGCCCTCGTTCAGGACGTGACGCCCGGCTCGCCCGGCGCCCGGGTTGGCTTGCGCCCGTACGACGTGATCGTCTCGGTCGACGGCCAGCCGGTGCGCACCCACGATCGGCTGATCCGCGAAATCGCCGAACGGCAGCCGGGCAGCGTCGCGCGGCTCGAGTACGTCCGTGACGGGCGCACCGTCAACGCGCAGGTCAAACTCGCGGAGCGCCCGCGACAGCCGACTGACCGTGTCGCCAGCAATGCCGAACGCTCGTTTCAGCGTACCGGGCCCGGCGAGCTTGGCCTCAGCCTGATCGAGATCGACGACAGCAACGCGCATCGCTTCGACATTCCAGCGGGGATGACCGGCCTGCTCGTGCAGCGCGTCGAGCCGTTGTCCGTGGCGGACGATGGCGGCATCGAGCGCGGGTCGATCATCCTCGAGATCAATCGCCAGCCCGTCAATTCGGTGGCCGCGTTCCGCCGCGTGGTCGGCGCCGCCCGCCCGGGCGACGTCCTCGCCCTCTATCTCTACGAGCCGGAGCTCGATCAACGCGCGATTCGGACCGTTCGTACGGAGTCACGGTGAAGCCGCGCATCCTGGTCGTGGACGACGAGGCGGCGATCCGCGACTCTTTGAAGATGACGCTCGAGTACGACGGCTACGACGTGATGCAGGCCGCCACCGGCGAAGAGGGCGTCAAGCTGATCGAGCGCGAAGCGCCGGACCTGGTGTTTCTCGACGTCAAGATGCCCGGCATGGACGGCCTGGAAGTGTTGCAGAAGGTCCGCCACCTCGTCGAGGTCACGCCGATCGTCGTGATCTCGGGCCATGGCGACATCAGCACTGCCGTCGAGGCGACGCGGCTGGGCGCGTTCGATTTCATCGAGAAACCGCTGGAGCGCGAGCGCGTGCTGGTGACCGTGCGCAATGCGGTCGACACCCGCCGACTGAAGACGGAGAACAAGACTTACCGCCGCGACGCGGAGAAGAAATATCAAATCGTCGGCGACTCGCCGGTCCTGTCCGCGGTTCGCGGTGCCATTCAAAAGGCCGCGCCCACCAACGCCACCGTCCTGATCTGGGGTGAGAGCGGCGTCGGCAAAGAACTCGTGGCGCGCGCGATCCATCGTGAAAGCCTGCGCCGCGATGGGCCGTTCGTGCAGGTCAACTGCGCGGCGATACCGGACGAATTGATCGAGTCGGAGTTGTTCGGACACGAGAAGGGTTCGTTCACGGGCGCGACCGATCGGCAGATCGGCAAGTTCGAACAGGCCGACAAGGGCACGATTTTCCTCGACGAAGTCGGCGACATGAGCCTGAAGACGCAGGCCAAGGTGTTGCGCGTCCTGCAGGAGCAGGAGCTCGAGCGGCTCGGCAGCAATCGCGTCCTCAAGGTCGACGTCCGGGTAATCGCCGCGACCAACAAGAACCTGGAAGAAGAGATCGACAAGAACACCTTTCGTGAGGATTTGTTCTATCGCCTGAACGTCGTGCCGATCCACGTCCCGGCGTTACGCGAACGCCGCGACGATATTCCGGCGCTGGTCCGGCACTTTGCCGACCTGTTCGCGCGCGATAACAACTTCCGCCGCAAGACGTTCACCGCCGCCGCCATGGAAAAGCTGAAGCAGCAGCACTGGCGCGGCAATATCCGCGAACTGCGGAATTTCGTCGAGCGCCTCGTAATCATGACGAGTGGCGACGCGATCGATGCGCGCGACATCCCGGACGGCGGCGCGATCCGCGGGGACGCCGCGGCGCCGGTGGCTGGCACGCCCGGCGAGGTCAGCACCACCGCGACGGAGCAGTCCTGGATGCAGGCAGCGACGCTGCAGGAGTTCAAGTCGGGATCGGAGCGCGCCTACCTCGTGACCAAATTGAGGGAGAATGGATGGAACATCTCGAAAACGGCCGAGGTGATCGACACGCCGCGCAGCAATTTGTACAAGAAACTCGAGCAATATCAGATCTCGCAGGAAACGGACGGATAGCAGGAAGAATCAAACAAGAAGGCCAAGGCTGAAATCCGTGGCCGGAGGCCGGAACCACACGGCCGCAGTGAGCCGGGCGATCGCTGCCGGCGGTAACCATTCGCAAGAATGAAGTGCCGCCGGGAGAGGAAAGTCCGAACTCCACAGGGCAGTGCGCCGGGTAACACCCGGGCGGGGCGACCCGACGGAAAGTGGCACAGAAAACAAACCACCGCGCCGAAGCCCGAAAGGGCGTAGGCGGGGAACGGGTGAAAAGGTGGGGTAAAAGCCCACCGCGCCTCTGGTAACAGAGGTGGCAGGCCAAACCCCGCACGGAGCAAGACCAAATAGGGATGCTGATCGAACGGCCCGTTCGCGCATCCGGGTAGGTTGCTGGATCCCGTCAGTAATGGCGGGACTAGAGGAATGATCGTCACGTCGTCGCTCGCAAGGGCGGCGGCGGACAGAATTCGGCTTACAGGCTGACTGCGGCTTTAACCCTTTTCGCTTCGGATCGCGGATTTCAGACTTGGCTAATTATCTCGTCACCGGCGGCGCGGGCTTCATCGGTTCGCACATCTCCGAGACGCTCGTTCAGCGCGGCCATCGCGTGCGCGTCGCGGACAACTTCGTTACCGGCTACCAGCACAACCTTCGCCACGGCGTCGAATTCGTCGAAGGCGACTGCGCCGATCCGGACTTTGCCCGGCGCGTCGTCGACGGCATGGACTACGTGGTGCACCAGGCGGCGATCCCGTCGGTGCCTCGCTCGATCGACCGCCCGCTCGAGTCGCATCGCGCGAACGTCGACGGCATGCTGCAGATGCTGCTGGCCTCACGCGACGCCGGCGTGAAACGGCTGGTGTTCGCGGGTTCCTCATCGGTCTACGGCGATACCGAGATCCTGCCCAAGACCGAAACGATGCCGACCAAGCCGCTGTCGCCGTACGCGCTGCAGAAGCTCACCGGCGAAATGTACGGACAGATGTTCATGCGGCTGTACGGCTTCGAAGCGGTGACGACGCGCTACTTCAACGTATTCGGGCCGAGACAGGATCCCGGATCGCCCTACTCGGGCGTCATCTCGCTGTTCATCAAAGCGCTCGTCGACGGCACGCGGCCGGTGATCTATGGCGACGGCGAGCAGACCCGTGACTTCACCTACGTGGCCAACGTCGTCGACGGCGTGATCCGCGCGGCCGAGACTCCCGGCGTCGGCGGAGAGGTGATCAACGTCGCGACGAGCAGCCGCATTTCACTCAACGAGTTGCTGGCGACCCTGAAAAAGATCTTCAACTCGGACGTCGAGCCGATCTACAAGGACGCGCGTCCTGGTGACGTCCGCGATTCACAAGCGGACATTTCCAAGGCCGAGCGCCTGATCGGGTACAAGCCGTTCGTGGGACTGGAAGAAGGACTGCGCCATACGGTGGAGTGGTACAAGACCACGCACCAGTAGCGGGCGCTACCGTAACTCGGTCTTGCCGTCGGTATAGTAGGCGGTGAGCGTGTCGCCGGCGATCTCCAGTGCCGATGGACGCCCCTTATAGACGCTGGCCAACATGCCGGTATCGATCAGAATCGCACGGCCGCCAAACCGCACCGTGATCGATCGATTCGGCTGCGGCGTGTGACCGGTCACGAATCGGCGCGCCCCCAGCTTCTTCAAGACCGACGCGAACGGCTCGCCACTGGCGTCATCCTTGACGGTCGCGAGCCCGCGATACCAGAGCGCGCCGTCGTTGTCGATTGCCAGCCAGCCGTCGATCTTGAGCACCTCCTGCGCCTCCATGAGCAGCGGCACGTTGATCCGCCGGCGATCGGCCTCCTTTCCCTCGGCCTTGGCCGCGGCGATGACCGCGTTGGCGAGACCGATCTCGCTCGATGCGACCTGAAGGATTTCGTTGAGCGTGAATTCGGCGGTCGCCAGCTTCCGATCGATCAGCTGCGCGACGAACTTGTCGAGCCGCTGAATTTCCATCCGCAGCTGCGCGTTGAGTTCGTCGAGCGTTGCCGGGGTCTTGTCCGGAGGAATCCCGGCATGCATGAAGATGTTGCCGTCGACGTTGACCACCATGGGTTTGCCGCGCAGCCATTCGCCGTACTTCCCGCGCGGGCCCATCGCTTCCATGTACTCGACGAACCCGGGCGGATGCGTGGTCATCCACGCCTGCCGCGTCTGCGCGTAGACCGAGGGCACCGGCTCGCCTTTGTCTTTCTTGTGGGCCGCGAGTTTCGCGTAATTCTCCCAGGCCTGCACGCGCCGTTTCTCGGAATCCGGACCGGCAAAGGTCGCGAAGATCTCTCGCGTCACATCGCGCGTTTCGCGAACGAGGTTCATGACCTCGTGGTTGCCGAGCAGGGCAAGGGCACCGCCACCCGCGTCGTCGGCCTGCTGTTCGAGTGACATCAACAGGTCCATGACGGCACGCTGGCCTTCGCCGCGATCCATGTAGTCGCCGGTCTGGATGAGATGCGTCTGCCCGCCCGACCACCTGTTGCTGCCATCAATCAGCCCGGTGGCCTTGAGGATCGAGACAAAACCGTCGAAGCTGCCGTGGATGTCGCCGATCGCGACAATGCGTGACGGCCGTTGAATCGCCGCTTCGGGAGCAGCGCCGACAACGGCCGCGAGCAGAGCGGCGAGCGCAAAGATCAGCGTGTGAAACCGACGCATCGTCCGCTAATCGTAGCGCACGCCCGGCCGGGTCACGACGCGTATATTGGCGCGGCGGAGAGCTCCTGCAACTCGGCGAGTCTAGCAGCCGCAGTGTTGATGCCGTCGCGCTGTCTGGCGGTGCGCAGATCGACAAGCCGCTGCAGGCCAGCGATCACTTCCGCCAGCTCCGGCCCGCTCGACGTGACACCGGCGGAATGCGTCGTGTTCGCGACTCTGGCGGGCGCTTCGAGGAACGGCTTCACCAGCCGGTTGTGGTGGTAGGCAGAGCCGGCGCCGTGCGCCCTGCACGCGGCGATCAGACGGCGTGCGTTGTCGCGCCACGCGGGTGTCACACCATGCGCGGCCGACTCGTCGAGGAAGCACGACAGCAGCGACGGTTGCCGATCGAGCGTCCGCATCGCGGGTAGATCGTCCGGGGGCACGAATGGCGTCTTTTCGTGAACGACAGCTTGATAGAAGGGATCGTCGATGCGGCACAGGCCGAGCAGCACGTCGACTTCGTTGATCGCTGCGAAATCTCCGCCGTTGGATCCGCGATACGTCTGCGAGCCAACCCGGTGCGGCTTGTAGTACGGGCGGATGTTAAAGAAGAAGCGATCGACGTCGAGCTGTTCGCTCAACTCCTGGTTGAACCTCAAGACGTCCTTCAGGGCGGTCGTCGCATCATCCAGCGCGTAGGCCGCGGCTCGATTCGACACGCCCATTGACGCGACTTCGCGCAAAGCGTTCGCCGCACGCCGATAGGCGAGGACGCCAAGCGCGTTGAACTTGATGAAGATCTGCTCGTCGTCGAGCGCCGTGAAGGCGCGAATGCGTCCGCCGCGCGCGGCGTTGAACAGGGCGTGGTGGGCGAACACGTGTCGCGGCGCCACGCCGAGCCGGCTGCCAAGGCGTTGCGCGACCGCCCAGGCAGTTTCGCGGGACGCGGTGTGCGGCGGTGGCGCGGCCTCGTGACGCTGGCTCGAGGCGAGATAGTGGCCGATCATCCCGAGCAGGGCGTAGGCATCGCGATCGTTGTCGGGGAGCGGCACCCCGCTCAAACGCGCCATCAGCGCCTCGCCGTCGCGCAGCAGCTGCTGCTTCAGCCGATCGACCTCAGGCCGTCCGACGATGACGTCGGTGCGGGCGGCGAAGTAGATGTCATCGAGCGCCGTGTTAATCGCGACGAGCTCGCCGCGCAGCCATCGATCGAGATCCGCCAGAACATCAGCCACGCACATGTCTCCCTCGAGGCTGACGATAATTCACTACTGGTCCTATGTTAAGGTCCAGTTCAATGCCATCGAAGAGGACCAGTCGTCAGCCTGAGCTGCTGATCACGCTGTCGCGCGATCGGCGCAGGCCGATGCGTGAGCAATTGCAGGACGAGCTGCGAACGGCGATTCGGGATCGCCGTCTGCGGCCTGGTACGGTGCTGCCGTCCACGCGTACGCTTGCCGACGACCTGTCGGTGTCACGCGGCGTCGTCGTGGAGGCGTACGAACAGCTGGCTGCCGAGGGTTATCTGGTGACACGTGCCGGCGGCGCGACGCGCGTCGCGGAGTTAATCCGGGTGCGGCAACAAGCGGCTGCCGCCATGACCGACGAACGTTTCGCATTCGACTTCCATCCCGGCGAGCCTGATCTTCACAACTTTCCTTATGACAGCTGGCAGCGTGCGATCCGCAAGGCGGCCAGGGCGCTGAATCCGGCGCAGCTCCGTTATCGCGATCCACGTGGCGCCATTGAATTGCGGGAAGCGCTCTCGAGCTATCTGGCGCGCGCGCGGGGAGTGGTCAGCACTCCGGAGCAAGTCGTCGTGTGCAGCGGGTGTACTCAAGGTCTCAGCCTTGCCGGCCGCGTGCTGCAGAAGCGCGGCGCAACGCGGTTGGCGGTCGAGGCCCCGGGGCACCCGCACGTGCGTCAGGTCGTGATGGAATGCGGATTGACGCCGGTGCCGATCCCGGTGGATGACGATGGGTTGGATGTGACGGCGTTACAGCGGCATTCCGTGTCGGGAGTGATTGTGTCGCCGGCGCACCAAAACCCGACCGGCACCGTGCTCTCGGCGCATCGGCGTCAGCAACTGCTGGCGTGGGCGGCGCGCACCGGTGCAATCGTCATCGAAGACGACTACGACGCCGAATATCGCTACGACCGTCGTGCCGTCGGCGCGCTGCAGGGATTGTCACTCCGTCATACGTGGTATGTCGGCTCCGCGAGCAAATTGCTGGCGCCAAATCTGCGATTGGGATGGTTGATCGTCAATGGGCCGATGCTCGACGACATCGTTCGGACCAAGTTGCACGTCGATGCCGGGACGCCGGTCATGGAGCAGCTGGCCTATGCGCACTTCATCGACAGCGGTGAGCTCGATCGGCACTTGCGGCGGATGCGACGCATCTACGCGTCGCGCCGGCTGGCGCTGCTGCGGGCGCTGCACGCGCATTGCCCTGATTGGGACGTCAAAGGCGCAGCCGCGGGCTTGCATCTGGTGGCCGTGCCGACGACCGACCGGCAGCAGCGAGCGGTCCTCGACCGCGCCGCGAGGCATTCGATCCGCCTTTATCCGCTGTCCGGCTATAACGCCGGAACGCGTGGCTTCGTGTTTGGATACGCGAAGTTGACCGAGGCGCAGATCGCCGCCGCGTTCACGCGCCTCTTCGGATAGTCGTTACTCGTAGAACACCGACTGCTCGCCGCGGGTCTTGACCAGATTGTCGATGGCCTTCGCCATCAGGTCGCGCCGGGTGAGCAGCGCGCGCTTCTCTTTATCGCCGACCCATTTCTCAAGGCCGCGATTCAAATCCTCCATCGTCAACGCCTTCATGCGGTTCCAGAGTTGGCGATCGACGCGGCCGAGCGGCGCGAGATCCTTCAGATCTTTCTTGTCGATGAAGGCGCGCGAATGATCGATGAGGATCAAGTGCCAGTCATGGTCGTAAATCAGATTGCCCTGGTTGCGATCGATGTTGGCGATCAGCTGATCGAACATCTTCATGCGTGTCAGTTGCCGGCTCCACATCGGCTCAGGACCCTGTGGCGGTTTTTCGACGCTCCAGCTTCTGGTGTTTTCAACCCAGTAGACCGCCGCGCCCGTCAAGCCATCCAGCTTGCGCTCCACGATCGGCGGCACCATGTGCATGTCGAGCAGGCGATCGAGTTTGTAGGCGGCAATCTCGGACTTGTAGCTCTCCATGAAGCCCTTGCTGTAGCCGGGCCGCAGCGGCTTCCACGCGAAGCGCGCACCGCTCTCCAGCGTGGCGCGCCTCGGTTTCGTCACACCGATCGGCACGTCCTCCATCTTCAACACTTTGCCGTCGAGGAGCTCCTTCTCGATCTGATCCTCGAATCCGGGCCAGGTCAGCGAGCACTTGCCGGGGTCCGAGGCCGGAACCGCAACCTGCGCGGACAGCGTGGTTACCGAGATAGCGAGTGTCAGCACGCCGATTAAATAAGGAGCTCGTGACATATGGTCCTCTCGAGCGGCCATTGTAGCGTGCCGCGCCATACCCGTTCGGTGTAGCCGCCGCGAAACCGCGGTTGCGTCACGCGCAACCGGAGTTCCTCGACGGCGGCGCAAATTGCCGCGGGATTTCAGCAACGGCCGGCGGCCGCGGCAACCCGCGTTGTCGCTTCGGCCGTGACCGCATCCCGGCACCACAGACCGGGACGGACGACAAACCGCGTCGTTCGAATGGTTTGCGCCCGAACCCGCACGACGGCGCTGCTCTTGCTCAACGAGTCGGCAGCCGCGCGCGGGCCTTTCTGCAGGCTGCTCCCTGACCGCGAGTAATCACAGACTCTCGCGCGCGGCCACATTCAGGAGGAAACCATGATGCGAACCACGATAGCCACGCTCGCCCTGTGCGGCGCGCTTGTTTTCATGACCGCCACACCGGCCGCCGCGCAAGCATCCTCGGCGGCCGCCGCCGCACAGCCCGCTGCGTCGACGAAGCCTGTTTTGAATCTCAACGCTGCCACCGTCGATCAACTCGAGACGCTGCCGGGCATCGGCCGCAAGACCGCCGAACGCATTCTCGAATATCGAACGAAGAGCGGCGGTTTCAAACGAATCGAGGACCTGATGAACGTGAAGGGCATCGGCGAAAAGAGCTTCTTGAAATTGAAGCCGTTGATCGCCGTCAAAGCGGCCGAGAAGGCGCCCGGTGAATGATCGCGGCGCCGCCCTGATCGATCTGATTGCCGCATCGGCGCTTGGGCTGATCCTGACCGGCATCTCGGTGCCGGTCATTGGCGGCACCCTCGACCGCGAGCGGACGATCAGCGGCGCGCGATTTCTCGCAGGACAGCTGCAGCGTGCACGGCTCGACTCGCTCAAGCGCGCCCGCGCGGTCGCCCTGCGCATCGAGGTGATCGACGACGAGATGACGATGAGGTTGTATGGGGATGGGAATGGCAACGGTGTGCTGCAGCGCGACATCGAGCGCGGCATCGACCTTCCGTTCGCCCCGGCGCAGCGCCTGGATCACGAAGTGCCGGGCGTGGCGTTACGAATCAACCAGCCGATCGTCGACATTGGCACCGGTGCGACGCTGCAACCTGGTGATGACCCGCTGCGCATCGGCAACAGCGCGCTCGTCACGTTCAGTCCAACAGGCAGTTCGACGAGCGGCACCCTGTATGTGGCCGCCCGTCGCGGTCCGCAAATGGCGGTGCGAGTGTTCGGAGCGACCGGCCGTATCCGCGTGTTGATGTTTGACGCGCGGATGCGGCAATGGCGCCCGTAACCACCGTCATCGAACGGCGGCGCGAAGTGCGGCACGCCGCCGGTCCGGAGCCACGCCACCGGCGCGCCCTGCTTCGGCCTGGCGTTCCGGTCACGCTCGTCAACGTCAGCACGCGGGCCGCGTTGCTCGAATCCTGTATCCGGCTGCGGCCGGGCGTTCACGTCGAGATGCAGTTGGGCAGCGGCCACTCGCGGATTTGCGTACGCGGCACGCTCGATCGATGTCACGTCGCGGCGCTGCAGCCGTTGACCTATCGCGGCGTGTTGCTGTTCGAAAGCGCGGTCGATGTCGACCGTCTCGTCGGCAAGGGGTAACGGGTAGTTGGTGCCCATCCGGAATTTCGGCCGATGGGCATCTGCTACCCGTCAGGTCACGCGGCGCCACGCACGCCACGCGATTTTCTCGCCGGTTCGAACCGTTCGCGCCCTGGCATCGCGTTTGGTATGTCCGGATGCACGGTGAACAAGTGATGGAGATCACGATCGTCAACAAACGGCAATTGCGGCGCGCCGACCGGCGCGCCGGTATGAATCATCTGGTGCGACAGGTCGCGGCCGATCTGCTTCGCGCGAGTGATCGCCGCAACCTCGGTGCGATCCTGACCCAGCGGCTGGCGCAACTGACGCGTGTGCGCAGCGTCGGCATCAAGGAGCTGGCCGCGCCTTCGACCGTGCGGCCGCTGCAGCCGATCCGATCGGAGGACTACGTCGCGTTCTCGATTCCGGTCAACGAAGACGGCCGCCAGGTGCTGCTGGAAGCGTCGTTCGACGCCCGCGTGCGTCCCGACGACTGGACCTGTCAGCTGCTCGAAGCCGGTGCCAGCCTTGCCGCCATCCTGCTCGAGACCGAGCGGCTCGCCAACACGCCGGCGGCGCTGTCCCAGGCGGTTCGCGACGGCGCCGCCCCGCTGATTGGCTCGAGCGAAGTGATGCGGCTGTTACGGGAGCGCGTCGAGCGGGTGGCCAACACGAATTTCACCGTGCTGATCGAAGGCGAGAGCGGCGTCGGCAAGGAGCTGGTGGCACGCCAGATCCACGAGCTTGGCATGCGCCGGCAGGGCCCCTTCGTCGCGATCAACTGCGCCGCATTGGTCGAAACGCTCATCGAAGCGGAGTTATTCGGCATCGAAGAGCGGACGGCCACCGGCGTGCGTGGGCGACGCGGCAAGTTCGAGCACGCCGACGGCGGCACGCTGTTTCTCGACGAGATCTCGGATCTGTCGCCGGCGGCGCAGGCGAAGCTGCTGCGTGTCATTCAGGACCTGACCGTCGAGCGCGTCGGCGGCAGCGGTCCGCGTCAAATCAATACGCGCATTGTCGCAGCGACCAATCGGCCGCTCGCGGGCCTGGTCGATCGCGGCTTGTTTCGAACCGATCTGTTCTATCGGCTGAGCGGCGTCGAAATTCGCGTGCCGCCACTTCGCAATCGCAAGACCGACATCATCGAGCTTGCGCAGTACTTCCTGGCGCGCCACCAGGGCCGCGGCCGGTTCACCATGACGGCGGCCGCCGCGGACGCGCTGACCGCCTACGACTGGCCCGGCAACGTGCGTGAGCTCGAGCGGATGATTGAGGGCGCGATTGCGACCGCCGAGTCTCGCCAGATTCGCGTCGACGATTTGCCCGTCAGCTTGCGGGGCGGATATGCCGAGCACCTCATGCCGTCGTGTCAGCTCGGCGACACGATGCGCGCCTGGGGCAGCCGCTATGCGCGGCTGGTCCTTGAAAAGAACGCGGGCAACAAGCGGCAGGCCTGCCGCGCGCTGCAGATTAGCTATCACACGCTGAATGCGTACTTGAAGTACCGGCCAACGTTGACCCCAGTCGCCGTGGAGGAACCGCGCGAGCTCGTGTCACAAGGCTGACCAATCGTGCCGGGAGCCTCCGGCTGAACCAATGCGACGAGGCGGGGCGGAAATCTCGGCTGCGCGGTCAAGCGTCGCCAACGAATGTCGGGAGAAGTCAATGGCTCGATGGCTGGCAGCTGTGGCCACGGCGGTGGGCGTCGTGTGCACAGCGATAGGGGTGGGAATTTCTGCGTTCGAACGCGAGACCGCGACGCATATCGGAACTGGCAGCATTGCAGCCGGTGGTGCGCACACCGTAATCGCGATGCCCGACGGACGCGTCTTTGCCTGGGGCGCGGGCACGCGCGGACAGATTGGCGACGGCGATCTGGTTGATCGCTGGGTACCGGCGCCGATCCCGGGGATGAGCCGCGTGGTGGCCGTCAGCGCCGGGGAGGCGCATACGGTCGCAGTGACAGACGAGGGTGAGGTGTGGGCGTGGGGCGCGAATACGTTCGGTCGGCTCGGCGATGGGACGAACGATCATCGCGCGCAGCCGGTCCAGGTGCGAGGGTTGTCCAACATTCGCGCCGCTTCCGCCGGCCGCGCTCACACGCTGGCGTTGCGCGAGGATGGGCGCGTCTTCGCGTGGGGGCTGAACAAGGACGGTCAGCTTGGCACGGGCAATCGCGAGTCGTCTTTGGTGCCAGTCGAAGTCGTCGGCCTGACGAATGTGGTTTCGATTGCCGCCGGCGATCAGCACTCGCTTGTGGTAACGGGCGACGGCCGCGTGTTCGCTTGGGGTGGCAATCAATTTGGCAGTGTCGGGGACGGCACCGTCGACGATCGATTGCGACCGGTGATGCTGGGGATTGTCGAGGTGGCGAGCGTGGCGGCGGGCGACGGCCATAGCCTCGCGCTGACGCGATCGGGTGCGGTCTGGTCGTGGGGGCGCGGCACCCACGGTCAGCTGGGGACCGGATCGACGAAGTCGGCATACGCGCCTGGACAAATCAACGATCTTCGAGCGAGGGCGATCGACGCCGGCCGCGACTTCTCGGCGGCGATTCTCGAAGATGGCCGGGTGGTAGCGTGGGGAGCCAACGGGTCGGGGCAACTTGGCGACGGAACGACGACGAGGCGTCTGGTCCCGGTTGCGGTTCAGGCCGTCGATGGCGCACAAGCGATCGCCCTGGGCACGACTCACGCCGCCGCGGTGACGATCAACGGCGCGGTGCGGACGTGGGGAGACGGTGGCTCCGGCAGGCTGGGCGCCGGATCGACAACGAGTTCGACGGGCATCGAGATCATGGCGGCGATCCCGAAGTGGGGTGTCCCGCCACCGCCGCCAGATTCGGTCCCGCCCACCATTACCGCGACGGTGTCACCGCCGCTGCACGACGGTTGGATGACCGCGCCGGTGACCGTCACCTTCCACTGCGCTGATGACGTCGTGATTGCGGCCTGCTCGGGTCCGGTCACGATCGCTGAGGACGTGTCTGCCTTGACTGTCGAGGGCACCGCTATCGACGGCGCCGGCAATCGCGCCACGACGACGGTGATCGTCAACGTCGATCTCCACCCGCCGGTGCTGTCGATCGTCGATCCGATCGAGGGTTCGGCGAGCGATCAATCCGTCATTCAACTGACCGCAACGCTCGTCGATCGAGGCTCCGGTGTCGCGGGCGCTTCGTGTAATGGTCAGCCGGCGACGGTGAGTCACGACGCGCTTACCTGCACGGTGGCAGTCAACCCGGGGCGCAACGACATTGTCGTCTCGGCCATCGATGTCATCGGCCACGCGGTTTCTAAAGCCGTTACCGTCAACGGCGTCGGGACCTCATCGTCTTTGACCCTGACGCCGGCGTGGCGCGCCCTCGAACTGCATGAGCGGGCGCGGTTGTCGTTGCGGGATGACTTCGGCGCGGACGTCGGACAGGCGTTGTGGTCCAGCAGCGATCCGGGGATTGTGGAGCTGTCGGCAGACGATCCTCCGGTGTTGACCGCGGTCGCCGTCGGGACCGCCACCATTCGTGCTGAGAAAGACGGGTTGAACGCGGAGGCGACGATTACCGTGTCCACGGGTCTGGCGGCGGGCGATACGCGTTGGACGCTGCCGACGTCGCCGGACTATCGCAGCGAGCTGCCGTTGTTTGCGAATCGAGTCGATCCGTCCGTGCCGGATTTGTTTGCGATCGAGACGCGGCAGTGGGGCACCGCCCTGGTTCGCGCGGTGACGGTTGACGGTGATATCCAGTGGCAGCAGCATGTGCCGGGGGTGCCGCTGATGGCCGATGCCTTTGGCGGACTCATTGCCGGCGTCCCGGCGCCGAGTGGGCCGGCGTTCCGTGCGTACTTGCGCTTAGGCGGCGGGACAATTCGTCCGTGGCGCTTTGATTCCGTCGGTGAGTTGTCGCGGCCGGCGCAGGCGCATGATGGGACGCTCTATGCCATCGAGCACCGCTTCGCCGGCGTCAACACCAACCGCACGCAAATCTGGGACAAATACGTCGTCGTCATCGACGGTACCACCGGCATGCTGGTCAGCCGGACTCTCCTGCCGCGCGAGGTCGAGAGCTTTACCGCGGCCTTGGACGGTCTGGTGATCTCTACGAAGCCGCTGATTGTGTGTCGCAGCTACCGATATGAATTCGCGCCCAGCACCCTTGATCCGATAGCGGGCGCGGACGGGCGAGGGTATCTGGTGGTGCGGCGTCATGAGCTTCACAAGCGCGCCGATTGCCTCGAGTCGCGCACCCGCTCCGATCGCACCATTACGACGGGTCTGGATCTCCTCGTCCTGTCGCCCGACGGCTCCGTCCAGACCACGCCGCTGTACTCATCCTCTTGCGCCTCCGGGCCGAGCACAACGGTGCCGTGCGATTTACCGTTACGGCCGTTCCAAATCATGCCTGACGGCATCGGCGGGACGCTGGTGAACTGGGAGCGCAGCACTCACGTCGTTGGCCCGGCCGTGTACGTTCAACGTTGGCTCACGCGGATCTCCGCCGAGGCGATCGCCGAACGTCCGGTTGGACAACACTTCTGGATAGAGGTGGTCGGTCAGGCCGGCACGCTGATCGCATCGGATGGGGGATGGAAGGCTCTCGATGCCGTCACCGGCGACGTCAAATGGGCCACTTTTCTCGCCAGGCTCGCGCCCATGGCCGCCCGTCCCGACGGCGGCATGGCGACCTACGACGTGGTCTCCGGCGATCTGACGATGATTGACGCGGCCGGGAACGTCGAGTCGACATTGGCGGTGGGCACGCACTATTCGGTACAGCTGGCCGACCAGTGGATCGGGCGTCGCAACGGCCAGTTGACGGCCGTCGTTGGATCGTTCGCGGACGCGACGCGATTTGCCGCTGTCGATAACAAGACGGGCCAACAACGCGTGCGTCTGCCAGGGATAGGAATATTCGGCAAGACTCATCTAGCCTTGGATCTGTTGGATCTGATTCGATTCCGGCACGTTTCCATCCGGATTGCGCCGCGGAACTGGCAGCACTGGATTGTGCAAGGGATCGAACTCCGTGGCACCGATGAATTCGGCAATGGATTTTTTACCCTAGGCGCTGGCAGTAATACCACCGACACAAATCTGAGATGTGCAGGTACATTGGTCAGTGATGTGAATCGCGTGGGCGATTACTTGGTCCCGCCGCGCGATCCGATCGAACTGCTGCCTTACTCTCCGCAGCGTGAGGACGAACTAATAGGAGAGTTACTCCGGCGCGATGCGGCGTACCCGGACGACTTGCCGTACGCATGCAGGCCTGAACAAAATCCGGGCTATTACAACTCGAACTCTTATGCGCATGGGCTATTGAGGGCTGCTGGCTTGTCTGGTCCTCGCTTTCCCCAAAGGTGGCCGGCGCTGGTACCCGGATGGTTGACGCCGGTACCTTTACCTAAGTTCTGGTGACCAACATGAAGAATGTCAAGGACTTGCTTCTCGCGTCTTTGGCCACGTTGATCACGGGCACTATCTGCCTCCAGGCGTCTTTCACTGGTGTGCCGGATGCGGTTGTGCTCGTGGGTTTGGTGGCCTCGGTAGCGGCCGGTCCTGTGATTCTTTGGTATCGAGGAACGCAACCGCTGATACCAATCTCCGCCGCCTATGTAATGTTGATATCGATTGCGTTGTTGTTCATTGGTTTCGACCTGGCTTGGCGACGGGGCTTGGTGGAATTCTGACGACGACGATCGCTTGACCCTTCACGGACGCGCATAGTACCTTTCGAGGGCTCGCCGCAGTCGCGGTGAGCCCTCCTTTAATGACTGAATCCGCAGCCGGTCCGCTCAAGAAGACGCCCCTGCACGCTTCACACGTTGCTCTCGGCGCTCGCATGGTGCCCTTCGGCGGGTGGGACATGCCCGTCGAGTATTCCGGCATCAGCGCCGAACATCTGGCCGTCCGCACCGCGGCGGGCCTGTTCGACGTGTCCCACATGGGCGAAGTCGAGATCGCCGGCAAGGGCGCCCTCGAGGCCGTGCAGCACATCACGTCGAACGACGCTTCGAAGCTGCAGATCGGGCAGATTCAGTACTCGGGCCTGACCACGCCCGAAGGCACCTTCGTCGACGACCTGCTGGTGTACCGGTTCGGACCGTCGCACTACCTGCTCGTCATCAATGCCGGCAACATCGACAAGGACTATGCGTGGATCGTCCAGCATGCGAAAGACGCCGTGCCGGACATCGCCACCGTCAATTCCAGCGAGCGCTATGCGCTGGTCGCGGTGCAGGGCCCCCGGGCGCAGGAGATCCT
>DASPNQ010000112.1:0-26541 GCA_035626435.1 Vicinamibacterales bacterium | reverse complement strand
GCTCGCCAAACAGCCCGGACGCGTCCCAGCGGCTGACCGCGCATTCGATGCCGGCGGCTTTCAGCTCGGCGACGACGGCGGCGGCCGCGCGGGTGACCGCCTTGCCGCGCGAGCCATCGACCGCGATCAAGCGCCCTTGATACGTGACCTGGTCAGCCATTCCTCTACGGCTTCCTCGCTGAACGTCGACCACGGCCGCTTCTTCGCCTTCTTGACGAGCTCGCGAACCTGGGTGTGCTGGCGATAGACGGCGTCGCCCGCGTCAACCGTGACGAATTGAAATACCACCGACAGGTTCTCGTACTCCGTCACGACGCGATCGATGAATCGGCCGTAGCTGGCGAGCGGATCCTCGATGCCGGTGACGTCCTGTCCGGCCTCGTAAAAGCGCGGCGCGCGAGCCGACGCAACGCGGCGCCGGGAATCCTCAGGACTCATCGAGAAATAGATCACGAGGTCCGGCCAGAGCAGCGGTGAGTACGCGTGCAGCAGCCAGTCGAGCTCGAGGCCACGAGCGGCGTCGCGCGCCAGCGCGGTAAACAGATAGCGATCGGCCAGGACGGTCTTGCCGTCCCACAGCGCCGGCAGGATGTCGTTTTCGAGGCGGTGCCTGAAGTCCACCGCGTGCAGCAGCGAGTATTCGGTGGTGGAGAGGGTGCGAATTTTCTTTCGCACTTTCAGCAACGGTTTGATCAGCGGCGAGGACGCCCATCGCGTCGACACCACTTCGTGATTCTGGCTTTCGAGCCACCGCTTCAGCAGCTTGCGCTGCGTCGTCTTGCCCGAGCCGTCGGGCCCTTCGAACGCAATCAACAGGCCACGCGAGGCTTCGCGTTCCGCGATCAGTTTTCTGACGCGGCGCAGTTTCGAGGCGGGGGGCATCGAGCGGCTACGATACCACCCGCTAGCTCTCGAGCAGCATCCAGGCCGGATCCTCGATGTATTCCTTGATTTTGACGAGAAACTGCACCGCCTCGCGGCCGTCGACGATGCGGTGGTCGTAGCTGAGGGCGAGGTACATCATCGGCCTGATCACCATCTGCCCATTCACCGCAACGGGGCGGTCGGCGATCTTGTGGAGCCCGAGGATGCCGACCTGTGGCGGGTTGAGGATCGGCGTGCTCATCAGCGAGCCGAACACGCCGCCATTGGTAATGGTGAACGTGCCGCCCTTCAGATCTTCGAGCGTCAGGGTGCCGTCCTGAGCGCGCTTCGCGAAGTCGCGGATTGCAAGCTCGATCTCCGCGAAGCCGAGCCGATCGGCGTCGCGAATCACCGGCACGACCAGGCCGCCCTCGGCGCCGACCGCCATACCGATGTCGTAATAGTTCTTGAAGACGATCTCGTCGCCCTGGATTTCGGCGTTGATCGGCGGAAACGCCTTCAACGCGCCGATCGCAGCCTTGACGAAAAACGACGCGATGCCGACACCCACGCCAAACTTCTTGGCGAACGCCTCCTTGCGACGCTCGCGCAGCTGCATGACCGCGCTCATATCCACTTCATTGAACGTGGTGAGCATGGCGGCACTGTGTTGCGCTTCGACGAGCCGCCGCGCGATGGTCGCGCGACGTTTGCTCATCCGCTCGCGCCGCTCACTGCGATCGCCTGTGGAGAGCCGGGACGGCTGCGGCGGTTGAGCCGGCTGCGGCGCGCGCGGGGCCTCGGCGGGCGGCTTCGCGACCTGTGCGGCTGGTCCGGTCGCGTTCAAGACGTCCTGCTTCGTGACGCGGTTGCCGGACGACTCGATCGAATCGAGTTTGACGTCATGGGCTTTGGCCACGTTCTTCGCCGTCGGCGTCGCCTTCTTATCCGCGCTTTTCGCAACGGGGGCCGACTTCGACTCCTGCGCCTTGCCCGGCGCAGGTGACGTAACTTCCGCGCGCGCGCCCTCGGCCGCTTCTTCGAGCATGGCGAGCACCTCGCCAACTTTGACGTCCGCGCCTTCCTGGTGCTTGATGTTGGTCAGCACACCGGGGCGATCGGCGCTCACTTCGAGATCGATCTTCTCGGTCTCCAGCTCGACGAGCGGCTCGCCGGCGCTGACGTGCTCGCCCGCCTTCTTCAGCCACTTGGCGACGCGGGCTTCGACGACGGATTCGCCCAGCTCGGGGACAACGATGTTGGTGGCCATTCTGTCTACCTGTTTGCCTGTCTGCCTGTCTGCCTGTCTGCCTGTCAGGCTGTCAGGCTGCCTACACCTGCTTCGACAACACGCGGTCCATCTCGCGGGTTTCGATCTTCGCCTCGAACACCTGATCGACGATGGCGCGCTGGTTTGCGGCGTGCCAGGTCGATGATCCTTCCGACGGGCTCGAGTTACGCGACCTTCCGATGTAGCGCAGTGGATGCCTGCCGCTGACCGTGGTTTCCAGCAGCGGCCGCACGAACTCCCACGCGCCCATGTTCTCCGGCTCTTCCTGGACCCAGCACACTTCACGGACTTTCTCGTAGCGCTCGAGGATCGCCGCGACGGCGTCTTCGGGGAACGGGTAGAGCTGCTCGACGCGGACGATCGCCACGTTCGGGTTGTCTTTGCGGCGCTCGCTCGTCAGCAGGTCGACGGCAATCTTGCCGCTGCAAATCGCCAATCTGCGGACCTTGCCCGCAATCTCGTCGGACGCCGGATCGTCGATGACACGCTGGAACGCCCCTTCGGCGAGCTCGCGTGGCGTCGACGCCGTGAACGGGTGACGCAACAGGCTCTTTGGCGTCATCACGATCAGCGGCAGCGGATCGGTCGTCAACAACGCGGCCTGGCGGCGCAACAAGTGAAAGTACTGCGCCGCGGTCGTGCAGTTCGCGACGCGCATATTGATGTCGGCGGCCGCGTTCAGGAAGCGCTCGAGCCGCGCGCTCGAATGGTCCGGCCCCTGTCCTTCGTAGCCGTGCGGCAACAGCAGCGCGAGTGACGGCGACATCCCCCATTTGGCGCGGCCCGACGTGAGGTACTCGTCGAGGATGATCTGCGCACCGTTGATGAAGTCGCCATACTGCGCCTCCCACAACACCAGCGCCCGAGGTTGCTGCAGGTTGTAGCCGAGCTCGAACCCCACGCACGCGTATTCCGACAGCGGGCTGTTGCGGATCTCGAACGAGGCGCGGGCCTGCGGCAAGCGCTGCAGGGGCACGTGCGTTTCGCCGGTGACGGCATCGTGATAGACCGCGTGGCGGTGGCTGAACGTGCCGCGCTCGACATCTTCACCGGTGAATCGCACCGGGACCCCGTCGGCGAGGATCGTCGCCAAGGCCAGCTCCTCCGCGCTCGCCCAGTCAATCGATCGCTCCGTCGCCGACGCGAACATGGCCTTGCGCCGTTCGCGGCCGCGCTCGAGTTTGCGGTGGACGGTAAAGCCCTCCGGCACCGTCAGCAGCGCGTCGTTGATCTGTTTGAGCGAATCGATCGGCACCGCCGTGCGCGCCTTCTTCGCGGCGCCGCTCGGCGGCACCTCCGGAACGGGCGGCACGTAATCCTGCTCGGGCTTCACCGATGCGTAGGCCCGCTCGAGCTCCTCCATGCGCGTCTTCACCATTGCGTCGGCCTGCTCCCTGGTGAGGCTGCCGGACTCGATCAGCGCGCGCGCGTATTTCTCGCGCACCGTCGGGTGCGCGGCGACGATTTGGTAGATCTGCGGCTGGGTGAACGCCGGCTCGTCGCCTTCGTTGTGGCCATAGCGACGATAGCCGACCAGATCGATCAGGTAATCGAGCTTGAAGCGCTGACGGTAGGCGATCGCCAGGCGGGCCGCTTCGATGCAGGCGACCGGATCGTCGGCGTTGACGTGAGTGATCGGGATCTTGAAGCCGCGCGCCAGCCCGCTGGCGTAGCTCGTGCTGTACGACTCTTCCGGATCGGTCGTGAATCCCAGCTGATTGTTGGCGATGATGTGGATCGTGCCGCCAACGTCATAGCCGTCGAGCCGCGACAGGTTGAGCGTTTCCGCGACCACGCCCTGGCCGGGGAAGGCGGCGTCGCCGTGAATCAGGATCGCGAGGACCCTGCCCTTGTCGACGATCGGCGCTCCCGGCCGATCGAGGCTCGTCGCCTCGGCCCGCACCATCCCGGTCAACACGGGCTCGACCGCTTCCAGATGGCTCGGATTGGGAGGCATGGAAATGACGATCTGCTTGGGCAATCCATGCGCTTCGACGCGCGCCCCGGCGTGATACTTGACGTCCCCCATCCAGCCCAGGTCGACCCGCAGCCGCTGGCCCGGGATCGGATCCTTGAACTCCGCGAGAATCTGCGAATACGGTTTCTGCAGGATGTGCGCGAGCACGTTGAGCCGCCCGCGGTGCGCCATCGCGATCATGACGTGCTGCACGCCGTTCTCGGCGGCGTCGTGCACGATCTCGTCGAGGACCGGCACCATCATGTCGAGGCCTTCGATCGAGAACCGCGTCTTCCCCGGGAAAGTGCGATGCAGGAAGCGTTCGAACGTTTCGACCTGCGTGATCCGATCGAGCAGCTCACGCGCGTCGATCAGATCGTTGGGCGGCCGGAACCGGCACGATTCGACGGCGTCGCGCAGCCACACGCGCTCGTCGGGGACGAACACGTGGTTGTAGTCGTGGCCGGTCGTCGAGCAATAGATGTCGCGGAGCTTCGCGATCGCCTCGTGCGCGTTGGCCGCGCCGGCCGCGGCCGGCCCCGAGACGATCGACGCCGGCAGCGTCTTGAGCGCGTCGGCCGTCAGCCCGTGCGATTGCGGCGACAGCGACGGATCGCCGATCGGATCATGAAAGCCAAGCGGATCGAGTCTGGCCGCGAGATGACCGAAGCGGCGAATCGATTCCGCGAGTGTATGGGCCGCAATCGCGGTGGCTACGTGGTCCGCACCGTCGCGTCCGATCGACGCTGCGGTGGGGCCCTGCCGGGGCTCGTCCCAATCAGGACGCGCGTCGGCGGGCCAGGTGGCAAACGTCCGGCGCGTCGCCTCATCTACCGTCGAGGGATCGCGCTGGTAGCGCTCGTACAACTCGTAGACATACCCCGCGTTGGCCCCTGAAAACTGGTCCCACGGGTTCATAACCTTTCTACTGTATCAGTTCGGCGAATCGGCAGTTCTGCACACTGCTGCACGATGTCATACAGTCCGCCTCGAGTGAAACCGATAGCCCGGCTGTCATGGGATCCGGCTGCGGCCAGGGTAACGGCGCCGTCACTGGCAGCGCGCCGAACAGCAACCTCGCATTCACGAAGTTTCTGTTCGTCATCGCGCGGGCCGACGACGATGCGCACGGCGCGCGGCTGCGCACGGCCGGCAGCAACATCGCTCGCGGTTTCTTCAACGATTTCGACATCGATGACGCCCGCGAGCTGCAGGCGCAGCGATTCGAGACCATCCAGTTCTTCGTGCGCGAAGGCGAGCCGCCCGACTCGGAGAAATGCCAGAGTCCCTGCATTCAAAGGGCCCGGCACATGGTTCAGGTGTCGAGCAAGTACCGCCCGCGCCTGCAGGAAATCGACGACGAGCTGCGCCGCCGCATCGGTGATTCAGCCGAGATCCTGTCTCTCGAAGGCGCGTTCCGCAATCCGCGCTACTCGAGCCCTGAGATGGTGCACTACTCGAACCGTGGCGCGCCGCCGCGCCGCTCCGGGCGTTTGAGCAGGAACGCCATCGTCGTTCCGATTCGCAAGACCTCTGAGTGGTGGCAGAAGTCGGCGCTCGAACGCCACTCCTACTTCTACCCGCACGTCGATCATGCCAGCGCGACGCCGGTGAAGGGGCACGCGATCGCGGCCGAAAAAGGCATTCCGGTCTTGTTCCGGCGGGTCTACCACAACCCTGACGGCTACGAGCGGCCTGGGGAGTTCGACTTCCTTACCTACTTCGAGTGCGACGACGAATCGCTGCCGATCTTCGATCAGGTGCTCGGCTCACTCCGGGACGTCGATCAGAACCCGGAGTGGCGTTATGTGCAGGAAGGGCCGATCTGGCGCGGCCGGCGAGTGCTGCGATGGTAATTAGTGCGCGAACGCCTTCAGGTGGTCGCGCAGGATGTCGCGGCCAAAATCGCCGTTGAAGTCACGCCACACCGAATGGATGTGATTGGCGTTGTTCTGAGTGTTGTCGTACTCGATCAGGAATGTCGGCCCCTGCACCGAGTAGTAGTGCCGTTTGCCCTTTTCGGTCTCGCCCAGCCACGTGAAGCGAACGTCCTTTAGGCCAGCGGTTTTGACACGCGCCATCCGTGCCGCGGCGACATCGGCTTCCATGTTGCCGGTGTAGACCTCGATCAGCTGCACCAACAGGGCCTGCGCGTTGGGCGGCATCGCCGCATAAGCAACGCCCTGATGCGGCAACGGCTTGATGTCGTTGGCGTTGGTCGTCAGGATGTCGTTCGGCGCGACGGCATTCGCGATCGCTTGCTTCTGAAGGTCGGCTGGCAGCGCCATCAATAGCGCCCTTGCGGCATCCTCTTCTTGTGCCAGAATTCGCAGACCCTTGTTGTCGCCGTCGCGAACCTCTGCGGGATTGGCGCCGAGGAACATTGGCGAGCTCGCCACGTCGCCGCCGACCGCCCCGTCGACAACGGTAAACCGCAGCGAGACGTGATGACCTTCGACACGCCAGCCCCAGCGGCCCTTCGCCGTGGGCGTGCCGAACACCGTGAACAGATACTCCTCTTTGTCGCGCGCGAATTTCCCGCCGGCTTCGATGACCTTGAGGATGTCCTCGAGCTGCATGATCGAAGTCACCTTCAGGTAGCCCCGCGCGCTCAGGCCGCTGCGCAGCAGATCGTGAGCGAGACGACGCTGGGTCTCGTTCATTTCCTTGATCATCAAGCCCTTGCGCGGAAACATTTCGTTCGGGATGAAATGCCACCGCAGCCGATCTTCGCTGTCGAAGGCGATCACCGCTTTGGCTTTTTGATCGGGAGAGAGGCTGTCGACGAAGCCAGTCGCGGCCTTGGCCATGACCGCCGCCGATTTCGGCGAGCCCGCTACGGTGATGCCGCAGCAGACGGCAGCGAGGCTGCCTGCGACCAGGATGCGCACAGTGGTCAGACGGTCCATCGAAACCTCCAGGCGGCGGAGTTTACTACTTAAACGTGACGCCAAGGCCAAAGTGATAGCGCGTGTCGCCGTGGCGCGAGCGCGCCACGTCCAGCGACAGGCTGACTACGGTCAGGTGAAGATAGGCGCCGCCGCCAATGCCGCGATCGACCAGCGGCTGATCGGCGAGCTTTTCACCGACGGCATAGACGGTTCCCGAATCGACGAACGCCTTGACGCCAAAGCGGCCGATCGACAGCGGCGACGTCACCGGGATGCGGATTTCCGCCGAGGCGGCGAACAGATTGTCGCCCGCCTTATGCCCCGCATCGTAGCCGCGGAGATTCGCCGCCCCACCGAGCAACAGGTGTTCATAGCGCGGCAATGCCGCCGTTGACGTGATGCTGACAGCGCGGACAGCCAGCACTGACTGGCCGAGCAGACCAACGTAGCCGCGGACATCGGCCCTTTTTTGCGTCGCATGTCCGGCGTTGAACGTCACCCGGTCGACGCCGAGCGTCGCCAGCACGGCATTGCGCGGAAATGCCGGATCGACCCGCGTGTCGATCGTCACGTCGCCACCGCCGCGCAGCACGCGGTCCTGCACTGCTCCGAACGAGACGTCATCGCGTCGTCCGCTCGCTGCGAGCCGCAACCAGCGCACCGGGACGGATTCGATTCCAGCGCCCGACGAAATCCGACGATCCGCGATTTCATAATGCGGATTCACGCGGCGGCCAATGCCGAAATCGCCTGCGACGCGTTGAACCGCCCCGGAACGGAAAGTGCGTTCGACCTGCAGGCGCGCCTGGCGCTCGCCGCCCCACGTCAGGGGTACCGACACACGGCTCCGGGGGCCGAACCTGTCGACGAAGCTGGTTCTCATGCCGTAGCTGAGGCCGTAGCCGTCCTCGGAATGGAGGATGGGCAGAAACATGCCGCTGCTCCAGAACCGCTTCATCGGACTCGGGGTCAGATCGAGCGGGTCGACGCCGGGCTGTTCGTCGACGACGATCATCAGCAGGATGTCGTCGGGGTTTTCTATGGATCGATAGCGCTTGCGAACCTCGACGCTCTCGAAGCGGCCGCTGCGCTCGAGCTGACTCGTTGCATCCGCGATCAATGCTTCGGTTGCCGGCTTGCCGACGACGTCGCCGACAATGGCGAGGATATCGGCGTCGGGCGTCGTGTGATTGCCGTGGACTCTGACCTCGCCGACGACGGCAGTAGAGGACTCCTGGCCCGAGGCGACACCGGGTGTCGCTACCAAGGCCACCGCGACGACGGCAGCTACGACCGTAGAACGTCCGTAGAACCGTCGTAGAACGATCGTAGAACCAACGTTCATTTGATCTTGTAACTAACGGCCGCTTCCTTGTAGTTCAGATACTCGACCCGGTAGGTCGCATCCACCGCGCCGACGGCCAGCATCATTTCGAACTGCATCTCGATGCTGCGCGGCAGCCATACGTTCGGAAAGGCTTGCCCCATGCGCATCGTCGCCTGCACGTCGCCGACGCGCACGAGCGCTCGTCCGGGGAAGAAATCCCAGTCCATGTCGTCGAAGGTGTATTGGAGAATCTGGTGGGTCTTCGGATCGATCCACAGCGTCACCATTGACGCCTTGTTCATCTTCTCTTCGATCTTGTCGTCTTCGTCCCTGACCTGCTTATCCGGCTTGGCCCGGCCGTCCTTGAACAAACCCTTGTCGGGGTAGTACTCGACTTTAAGCGCCTCGGTATCGCCAACCCTTTCGCGACCGGCCAGCGCGTACCGCCCGGTTTCGAACTTGAACTTCAGGAAGTACGCGGACGACACGAACTGCGGTTCACGCACCTGCTTCAACATGTCCTCGGTGCTGGTAATCGGCGCGCCGGACTGACGATCGTCGGCGCTCGAGGTCTCGACACCGGCCGGCGAGATTTTGACTTCACGGTTCTCGCGTTCGGGCGGCAAGCCCTTCGCCTCGCGTTCTGCGTTCCGCTGTTCGCGCGCCTCGCGATTCTTCTGGCGGCGCAGCCACTGCGCTTCGGCGCTGCGGCGATCGCTCTCCGACAATTTGACGCCGTCGGCGGTGATCGGACTGCGAACGAAGATGCCGTCGCGGATGAACCATGTGTATTCCCGGCGCATCCCCCAGAGCGGGAACCCGCCGGGCCCGGTGAGATCGAACGACTCCTTCTCGTCGAGGACGTACTGCTGCAGCTTCTTCCAGTTGTCGTCGCGGCGCGCCACGACTCTCTGCATGAACGCATCGAGATCCGACTGGACCGCGGCCGAAACCGCAGGCGGGGTCATCGGCACCAACGCGGCGCAGCACAACACGGCGATCAGGGACCTGGCCAGCATGGAGGATCTTGCAATGAGACGAACGGAGCAGGCCGGGAGTTCTGCTTACGGCGCGGTGGTGCTGTCGGGCGCGTCGCGGCGGTAGACGACCTTGCCGTCTGCAATGGTGACCATGACTTCGGTTTTGGTCAGGTCGGGCTGCCCGCCGGTGAAGATGTCCTCGGACAGCACGACGATGTCCGCCAGCATGTCGCGTGCGAGCATACCCTTGCGCAGCTCGTCGAATGACGCCCACGCGGCATCGCGCGTGTAGGCATCGACAGCCCGAGTAATCGGCAGGCGTTGGGCCGGCAGCCAGCCGCCCTTCGGCAAGCCGTCTGCGGTGGAGCGAGTAGTGGCGACATGTAATCCGGCGAGCGGATTCAACGTCATCACCGGCCAATCGCTGCCGAAGGCAAGCTTGCCGCCCGCTGCCGCGATGCTCGCCCATACCCAGCCTCGGCTTGCGCGTTCCTCGCCAATGTTGGTCGTCCACACGTCGCCCGGCGCGGGACTGGGCGTGGCATGAACTGGCTGAAATGCCGCAACGACGCCGAGGCTGCCGAAACGGGGAATGTCGGCGGCATCAACGGTCTCGATGTGTTCGATGCGATGACGGCGACCGCGCTGGGGAGCGGTGTTGGTGGCGGCGGCCGCCTGATACGCGTCGAGTGTCATGCGCACCGCGGCGTCGCCGATCGCATGGGTCATGATCTGCCAGCCGCGCTGATCGAGCATCGAGACGACGCGATTCAATTGTTCGGCGGTGAACCGCGGCTCACCTTTGAGCTTCGGGCGATTCGCGTAGGGGGCAAGCATCGCTGCGGTGTGGGATTCGATGACGCCGTCGGCAACCAGCTTGATCGCGCCGGTCTTCAACACCGGGTCGTCAGCGAACTTCGATCGGACGCGCTCGAGATCGGCGAGCGCCGCTTCGTCCAGCGTCGCGTCGGCCTTCAGAGCCTGATACACGCGCAATGACAAATCACCGCGCCTGCGCAGGCGATCGAACAACTCGATGTCGGCGGCGGTACCGCCGGCATCCTGAATGCTGGTGATGCCGACGCTGTGCGCCTCTTCAATCGCGGCGCGAATCGCGGCAATGCGATCCTCCTCGGTGGGTTGGGGGACCGCGGCGGCCATCAAAGCCATCGCCGCTTCCTTCAAAGCGCCGGTCGGTTCACCGCTGCGGGGATCCTTGACGATCGTGCCATTTGCCGGTGCCTTGGTTCTGCGGGTGATCCCCGCCAGCTGCAACGCCTTTGAATTCGCCCACCCGGTGTGGCCGTCGTAGGCAATGAGATAGGCCGGACGATCGGGGACCAGGGTATCGAGCAGCTGACGCGACGGCATGGCGCCATTGAACGCCTGGTAATACCACCCGCGGCCGGTGATCCATTCCCGTTCGGGATGCGCTTCCGCCCACAACCTCACCGACTCCTTGATCTGCTCGAGCGTGGTCGCGTCGCTGAGATTGATGTGGTCGAGCGATAGCCCGCCGTTGATCAGGTGGGCGTGGGCGTCGTTGAAGCCTGGCAGCACGGCGCCGCCTTTGGCATCGATCACCGTGGTCTGGGCGCGGCGAAGCCGCTGAATTTCGCGGTTGGTGCCGACGCGTACCACTTTGTTGCCGGTCACGGCAACCGCCTCGGCCAGGGTCTCGCTGCCATCGCCCGCGTAGACCTGTCCATTAATCACGATCAGGTCGACGGGCCCATCGTCTTCACGCTGCGCGCGAACGATTAACCCGGCGATGAACGTCACCCCGACAATGAACGCCACGGCATAAGCCGTGAGGCGGGCCGCCATTGGAAGAATTCTAGCGTGGTTTCGGCCGGGCTCGTGCGTTTCCGTGTCAGCATTTGCGGATGCGATTTGCGATCCTTGGCTCAGGCGCGGTGGGTGGATATTTCGGCGCAAAACTCGCGCGATCGGGGCAAGACGTCACGTTCGTAGCTCGCGGCGCCCACTTGGAAGCGATCCGGACGGCGGGACTGTCGGTGCGCAGCGCCAACCTCGGCGATTTCGTGGTGCGCGCACCGGCTGAGAACGATACTTCGCGCATCGGTCCGGTCGACGTCGTGATCGTTTCGGTCAAGGCCTACGACAACGCAACCGCGCTGCCGATGTTGAAGCCGCTGCTCGGCGACCAGACCGTCGTGCTGACACTGCAGAACGGTGTCGACAGCGTCGACGAAGTTGCGGCGGTCGCCGGTGAGCGCCACGTCCTCGGCGGCACCACATACGTCGCGACGGCGCTCGAAGCCCCCGGTCTGATCGTGCAGACGGGCGTGCATCGATCAATCATCTTCGGTGAAGTGTTCGACGCGCGCGGACACATCACGCCGCGGGTGCAGGCCATCGCCGACATCATGGCGGCGGCCGACATTCAGGTGACGCCGGTTGCCGACGCACGCGTGCCGATCTGGGACAAATTCGTCTACCTCGCGGCTTTCTCCGGTTTCACCGGCGCGTCTCGCCTGGCGATCGGCCATATCTGGCAGTATCCGCACGTGCGCGAAATGTTTTACGCCGCATCGCGCGAGATAGCGTCAATCGCGAAGGCGGAAGGCGTCACGATTTCCGCCGACCGGTTCCAGACGCTCGAGGAGTACATGAGCAAGCTGCCGGCGTCGACCCGCTCGTCGTTGCTGATCGATCTCGAGCAGGGCAAGCGCATCGAAGTGGAAGCGCTGCAGGGCGCCGCGGTGCGGCGCGCCGCGAAACACGGCTTGCCGGTACCGATCATGTCGACGCTGTATGCGCTATTGAAACCATGGCAGAACGGCCGCGTGACCTAGCCGTCAGCCCGTGTCGTGTGGCATGGTGGCCCGCAGAAAAGCGGCCAGGCAACGATCGCGCTGCGACTTTGGAATCAGCGGGAACGTATCGAGGATGAAGCCGTACTGATCGGGCGTGATTCCGTACAGCAGGGCAGCGACGGCGTTCAGCTCCGCGTACGGCTCGCTGTCGTCCGTGACACCGGTTTTCGATAATTCGCGAGCGAGCGCGATCAGTCTCTTGAACGGTCGTGACCCGGCTGCTGGCCGTGGAACCGGCAGCCGCGCCATCAGTGACGCGCTGACGTGGGTCGTGACACGCAGCCGAATCAGGTAATTGGCGACCAGGCTGTTGATCAGCGCCAGCAGGCACCACTGCGAGCGCTCGTCGAGCGCCGTTTTCAGGCAGAACACGGTGTGCGTGGACACGGCGCCTGCCGGCAGCATCGCGGCAATCAACGTGAGCCGGTTGGTGGCGCTGGCGACGTCGCGATACGCGACGCGCGGCCGCTCGAACGTCGCCGACGCGTCCAGCAGCGAGGCGGCGGTTGCCGTGGAGATGCCGAGCTGCGATCGATCGATGGCGACTTGAAAGGGCGCCAAGTGCTTGCCTTCGATGATCGGCAGTTGCTTCGCTGTGCGCGGACGAAAGTGCGCGCGGTCGTCGGAGGCGTTCAGTTCGCGGCCGAATCGCGCGTGCCAGCCGTTGACATCACCGAGCGGCGGGATGCGATCGGCGATTGACGTCAGGATCGCGAGCGCGGTCGGGTGAACGACCTCCGGGATCGACAGGTGTTCCGGATCCCATGCTTCGATTCGCGATCGCGACACCGTCGTCATTCCGGCATCGAGATGCCCGGGATGCAATTGTTCGGGATCGGTCAGGCCGCATCTGAAGCGCAAACAGTCCGTGGAGCCCCGGCGGGTCGTTGTGAGCAGCACGAACCGGATGCTGCGATGGATCGGAAAAATCGCCCGTCGATTATCGAAGCCGAGCCACGTATCGATCGTCGTTTGATCGAACAGGTGACGCCGCAAAGCGGCGCTGCCACGATCGGCGGCGATGCCCGACGGCAGCAGCAGCCCGATGCGGCCGCCGCGTTTGGTGATGCGCAGCGCACGTTCGAGAAACAGCTGGTAACTGTTGGCGTGTCCGTTGCCCTGATGGTGGTAGCCGCGCGACTGCCTGCAGAATCGCAACGCCGCGGTCGTGTGCGCGCGTGCGACACGGCGCTGCGACGTGCTTCCCAAGTCTGCCCGCATCACGTCCCAGGGTGGGTTGCCAATCACCGCATCGAAGCCGCCGTTCGCGCTGGGGCGTCCGTCGGCGTCGAAGAACACTTCTGGAAACGCCAGCTCCCAGTGCAGCGCTGAATGCTCGGCGGCGCTGGCGCGGGCCGCCTCGAACGATGGCCGCAACGCAGCTGGTGACAGCGTGGTCGGTGCGCCGGTCGCCATCGCGATCCATTCATGAACGACGCCGTCGGCGGGCGCGCCGGCGGCGAGAGCGGCGCCGCACCACGCGTCCGCCGCGGCCGTCCATCGGCTGAGCGGACCGTCATCGCTCAGCTGCGCGAGCCACCGCTCCTTGTCTTTCACCGCATCCAGAGAATCCGACGGCACCATCGCCATTTGCAGCCGCATCGGCAGCAACCTGACGGCCATGTCGTCGGCGATGAGCCCGTCAAGGAGCGGCAGCGCGACGCCCGGCCGGCCGCGGCCGCGCGGCGGGTACGCCAAATCAGACAGCCAGGCGCCGATCAGACTATTTCCGGTGGCGACATGATGGTCGAGGAAGGTCAACGGCCGATCGGCCGCCAGCGTCGTCAGCCATAGCGACAATCGTGCAAGCTGCACGGCGGTCGGGTTCAGATCGACCCCATATAAACATCGCTCGGCGATCAGCCGCCGCGCCGTCGCGCGATCCGCGGCGCTGACTTCGGCAGCACGCCACGCGCCTTGGTCAATCATCGCTTGCTCATAGCACTCGGCGAGGTAGCGGCACGCGGCAACGAGAAAGGCACCGCTGCCCATCGCCGGATCGACCACTCGCAGCGAGAGAATCGCCTCGGGCGGCTGATCGCGGACCAACGGCATCAAGGTGCGCCGCACCAGAAACTCCGTCAGCGGCCGCGGCGTATAGAAACTGCCCGTGGACTTGCGCCGGATCGACGTTGGCTGCAGATCGAACGATGCGTGCTGCCGCGCCGGCTCGTATTCGAGAACCCGCTCGTAGACCGATCCGAGTTGTTCGACGCCGAGATCGTGATACGAAATGCGGCGCCGTCCCCCCTTTGTCGACTCCGTCGCGAGCGATAGCAGCACGTCACGGATGACCGTGTCAGGCACGGCACTGTGCTCGATCGACGGAGCAAGCTGCGGCGAAAACAGCCGCCCGTTGAACGCGGTCACGCTCAAGGTGCCGGCGTGACATCCCGCGTGCGCCAGACGCGAGATGGCTTGCATCCCGCGCCACAAACCGGGCGCCGATCGCGATGCCCTGCTTGTGAGCGCGTCGATGGTGTAGGCATCGCGATAGACGTCGTTCCAGACAGGGACCAAGCCCCGCGCCTCGGCGAAGAGCAGAAACAGAATCCGGTAGACGAGCGTCAAGGCTTGATCGAACGCGCTGATGCGGCGAGCCGCGCGCCCGCGGCCCAGCGCATCGGCCAGACGAGGCAGCGCGGTCAGCACGCCGTCGCTCAACGAGCGGCAAACAGCCGATGCGTGACGATCCGACCGCTCGACGTGCGCGCGCAGCGACCCCTGTCGGGTGCCGCCGACCACCGCGGCGCCGGCAAGCAGCATCAGTGCCGCAATGCCTCGCGGGTCGACCATCAATCGCTCCATGTCGAAATCCAGGGACGCCCGGCCCCACGCGCGTTGGCAGTCGACGATGCGCAGGGTGCGGCCGTTGCTGATCAGCGCCCACTCCGCGGCAGCGGCGGTTGCGGTTCGCAAGCCGTCGCGCCACGCGCGGCGGCCTGAAACTTCCCAGGGCACCGCGATCGCCACACAACGCGTCGACGCCAACGACGCGGCGAGCCCCGGCGCTTGCGGGGCGAAGGCGGGCCGTTCGTGCCCGAGCAGCTGCAACAACGGCGTCAGCGCGATGTCGGCAATCGCTCGCGCGCTCGACGCCGGCCCGAGCTGTCCCGACGCGACACGCCACCACCGCACCAGCTTCGGCGCGAGTCGCGCAATCTGCTCGTGATCGACGGTGGGGAGCGTCTGCTCGATGTACGACTGCGAGATCAGGTGGCCGCTGACGCCCGCGATCATCGCCGGCGCTCCGGCCACGCCGCCACCAATGCAACCGGCGTGTTGTCTGTCGCCGGCGAGACCGCCATGCTCCGCAGCACACGGCGGAGCCCGGCCTCGATGCCGGCGGCCTGGCGGTGCCGCTCCGCCGCGTCGGCTTCCGCTCGCGCATCGAAAAGTGCCGCCTGGTATGCCGTTGTCGCACGTTGTGCGATGCGCCGGCCGATCACCTCGACCCGCCGGGAGACTACCGCTCGAGCGGCCGATGCCGTTGCCGATCGCGGCAAAGACGATATTGCTTGGGCGGCCTGTGCGAGCACCTCACGCCATTGGCGATCGCCAACGGGTTGGTATCTCAGCAACACGCGATGGGCGCCGACGACCTCACTTGCAACCGATCCGGTTTCGCTCAGCGATATCGTGCGATGGACGAGATTGAGAGCGCATTGATGGCAGCGGCGCGGCCTCGTCCATCGCGTCTGCGCGGTTGCGGCGCTCGCCGGACTGCGACGCTGATCTTGATGGCGTTGCGCCTCGCTGACCGCCTTGTCGACGCGCATCGAGGTCAGCCGAGGCGATGGTGGCCAACTGACCGCCGCATCGCCGAAGATCGCGTCGGCGACGTGAATGTCGGCAGCCGGCTCGACGAACGCGTGCGCTGCCGCGCGCTGTTTTGACTGGAGGCAGTGCAGCACGCGACTCTCGATGCCGCCGTCGTGAAAAAGCCGGATCGCGTGCACGTTGCGGCGCTGACCGAGGCGATCGACCCGCCCGAGCCGCTGCTCGAGGCGGACCGGATTCCAGGGCAGCTCGAGATCGATCACCAGCCGACATCGGTGATGCAGGTTGATCCCCTCTCCAGCGGTATCAGTCGCGATCAGCAGGTCGACGTCGCCGCTGTTGAACGCCGCGACGGCTTCGCTGCGCTGCCGTGTATCGAGCCCGCCATGAATCGCCGCGACGCGACGCGTCGAGCGAAAGCAGTCGACGGCGGCTTCCAGCGTGTCCCGGTATTCCGTAAAGAGAACAACCGGTTCGCGTACACGCGAGAGCACCCGGGCGGCGCGTGAGAACTTCGAACTGGTGCGACATGCCGCCGCCAGGCCGATCAGACGCGCAATCGCAGCGCGTTCTGCGGCGTTGTCGTCCAGGCCGGCCGCGGCAAGCACCACGTCGTCTTCTGTGTCGTCGGTCCGATCGTCGTCTTGCCAAGGCAAAGGTGGCTGGAGGTTGTCGATTGGAACGGTCCCGGAGAGCAATTCGAGCCGCCGTGTCAGCGTGCGGGAGAGTGCGGGCTGGCTGGACGAGGCACGGCGCGCGATGGTGACGGCGACGAGGCGCGCCGATCGATCGTGCCGCCCGCGTGCCAACCAGATCGCTTGCGAATACTCCGCCACCGCCGACAACAACGCGGCTTCTTCGGCCGTGGGCGTCACTCGCAGCATGTGCGCCCGCCGGCGCACGACGCGTCCTACGTCGACGCGGCTGCGGCGGAACACCGACAGCTCGTCGCCGCTCGCACCGAGCCGCGTCAGGAAGTCGAACGCCGCCTGATCGCCGGAATGCGGCGTGGCGGTGATGAACACGCACCATGGCGACCGCTCCGCCAGCTGCGCCACCGCGGCGCCACGATCGGTGCCTGGCATCAGGTGATGCGCCTCGTCGACGATTAACAGATCGATCGGCGCCGCCGCGATGGCGCGCATCACCTCGGCGCGCTTGACGAGATCGATCGACGCGATGACGATCGGCTCCTGCGTCCACGGGTTGACGCCCGGCGGCAGGCTCGCGATGCGATCCGCGATTGCGGCGTGATCGAACACGGTTGCGTCGATGCGAAAGCGTTCGCGAACTTCGCTCGCCCACATCTCACGCAGGCCCGCGGGGCACAGAATCAGTGTGCGTTCGGCCCAGCCGCGCTCGCGCAGCTCGGCGAGCACAAGGCCCGCCTGAATCGTCTTTCCGAGCCCGACAGCATCGGCGAGCAACACGCGCGTGGCGCCCGCCAGGACGGCAAGCGCCGGTTCCAATTGATACGGCCACAGGTCGATTGACGCGTCTGCTGCCGTCCACAGTGTCTCTGGCAGCCGTTGCCGTGAAATCGCAGCCAGCGCCGTGCGCAAGGCGGCGCCACGACGAACCCTCGTCGGGCGACGCGCGGAGAGCCGCCGCGCTCGCTCGAAGGGTTCGATGACGCGCATCTGCTGCGCCACGTTCGACCGTCCGTGACCTTCAAGGGTGAGCACGGTGCAGTCGCGGCCGACGGTGACGTGCTTCAGGAGCCAGGGCTCGCCACGAACGTGAAGTAATGTGCCGGGTTCGAACAGGTTCGACATGCCCGGACGGTGATGCAATCGCGCGTCCGGACAGCGATCGTGCGTTCTTGGTGCGTTTCGAGAGATCTGTCGCGATCGCCGCGCAGTTTCTGCGATCGGCGATCGATGATCGTGCGGCGGATTCTGCGACCTGCTAATCGAGACGGAGGGCCGTCAGCGGGTCGACGCGCGTGGCCCGGTGCGCCGGTACGAAGCAGGCCGCCATGGTTACCGCCAATAGCACCAGCGCCGCCGTTGCCAGCGTCACCGGATCCCGCGGCGCTACGCCCACCAGCAGCGACTCGAGCAGCGTCGATAGCGCCGCGGCGCCGATCAAGCCGAGGGCAATTCCGACCAGGCAGGCACTCATCTCCTGTCGAAGCACCAATGCGAGCACTGACGAACGATTTGCGCCCAGCGCCATTCGCAGGCCGAGCTCGTGCGTGCGCTGCGCCACCGAATACGCGGTTACGCCGAACACACCGATCGCCGCCATCAGCAACGCGAGTGCTGCAAACCCAATCAACAGCACCATGGTGAGCCGCGTGCTGCCGACATCCGCGTCGATCACCTCCGCCATCGTCCGCACGTTGAACAGCGGCAGATTGGGATCGATGGAGCGCACGGTCGATTCGAGAAGCCGTCGCATCGTGGCGGCGTCACCACCAGCGCTGCGAACGACGAGATTGCCAAACGGCATCGGGGTTTGTTGGTAGGGGAGATAAAACTGCAGCCGCGACGAGTCTTGAAGGCCGTTGACGCGCACGTCGTTGACGATGCCGACGATTTCGCGCCAAGGGCCGGCGTCTTCCGGCCAGCCTTGTTTCACTCGCGCTCCGATCGGATCGCTTTCGCCGAACAGCCGCCGCGCTGCCGTCTGATTGATCACGGCAACATGAGGCGTTGTTTCGGTGTCGGCAGCGGTGACGAGCCGGCCGCGCACGAGTCGAATGCCCATGGCGTCGAAATAACTTGGCGTGACGGTCGTCCAGGCCGCGGTTGGCAGCTTGCTGCGTTCCGGTACGGGCTGTCCTTCGACGATGAAAATCGAACCCCAGTTGGATCCTGCGATCGGAATGGAGTTTGTGAATGCGGCGGCAGCTACTCCGGGAGCGTTGCCGAGCGCCTCGACGGCCTGCGACACGAACAGCCGGCGACGGGGCGGATCGTAGCGCTCCGGCAGTTGCACCGTGGCGGTCAGCACCTGATCGGCTGTAAAACCCGTCTCGATCGACAGCAAATTGTTCATCGTGCGCAGCATCAGTCCCGCACCGGTGACGAGGATCACGGCCAGCGCCACCTCGGCGACCAGCAGGGTGCGTCGCTGACCCGCAGGGGCGCCGCCGGCGCCGGTCACGCGTCCACCGCGCAGTAACGACAGCGTGCGTTCGGCTGCCGCCTGCAGCGCCGGCATCAATCCGAACAGCACACCGGTTGCGATCGACACCAGCGCCGCGATCGAGGTGACGCGCCAGTCGATCTCGATGACGTGGATGCGGGGCTGGTTCGGCGGCAGCAACGCGACAACGGCCTCGAAGCCGGCGTAGGCCAACGCGACGCCAAGCGTTCCGCCGATGATGGCGAGCAGCACGCTTTCGGTCAGCATCTGACGAATGATGCGAAGGCGATTGGCGCCGAGCGATCGTCGCACCGCCATTTCCTGCGAGCGGCCGGCGGCCCGCGCCAGCATCAGGTTGGCAAGATTGACGCATGCGATCAGCAGCATCGCGCCGACCGCGCCCAGCAGGACGTACAGCATCGATCGCGCATCGGCGACGAGCACATCGTAGAACGGCCTCACCACCGCGCTGTTGCCGCTGTTGGTATTCGGGTACTCGGCTTCGAGCTGCCGCGCGATGCCGACGATTTCAGCGCGTGCCGTCTCGATGCTGACACCGTCTTTGAGTCGAGCAATCGCCGCGAGCCCGAAATGATTGCCGCGATTGAGCAACATGCCGCGCGCCGGACCGGCAATGAAATTCTGGAACGGCAGGAAGACGTCTTCTTCACGCGCGATGGTGAACTCCGGCGGCAACACCCCGACGACGGTCACGGGTGTGTCATCGAGCGTGATCGTGCGGCCGATCGCGGACGATTCGCCGCCGAGCTCGCGTTGCCAGAACCGATAACTGACCAGCGCCACCCGGTCGACGCCCGGACGATCGTCCTCGGCTGTCAGGTCGCGGCCGAGCAGCGGTGTGACGCCCAGCGTGGTGAGCGCGTTCCAGGTCATTTGCCGCGCGTTGAGGCGTCGCGCTTCGCCGATGCCGGTGAGGTTGGTGTTGATGCCGCGCCACGCCGCCATGTGCGAGAACGATGTCTGCCGTTGCTGCCAGTCGAGAAAGCTGGGCCACGACACGCTGTTTTCGGCGCCGTTGATGAATTCGCGCGCCATCACGACGCGGTCCGGATCGTGAATCGGCAACGGACGCAGCAGAATGCCATCGACCACCGAGTAGACAATGGTGGTGGCGGCGATGCCGAGCGCCAACGTCACGATCGCCACGACCGCAAAGCCCCGCGAACGCTGCAGCCCGCGGACCGCGTAACGAAGATCCTGTATGAAGCCGGTCATGATTCCCCCACTCACAGCGCCCGGCGCCGGATTATCAACCGGGCGGCGTTCGATCGTTCGCAGACTGCGCGCGAGCGCGTGCCAGTCGGGCACTTCGTCGAGTACGGCGCGGCGTGCCTCGTCGTCGCTGGCCCCGCTGCAACGCGCCCGTTCGTAGGTCGACTCGAGCTGCAGGGCGAGCTCGTCGACGATCTCGGTCTCGCGTTCCGCCGGCACGGGCAGCGGCGGCAGGTGCGAGCGTACGTAGCGGCGCCAGTCCATCGCGGTGTTTAGACGGGCCGGAAGTTCGCGACCTGCTCGAGCGCGTCGAGGAACTCTCGCCAGACGCGCCGGCGCGCGCCAAGAACCTTGCGGCCGGACGCGGTCAACCGGTAGAACCGGCGGCGCCGCTCGCCCGCCTTCTCGATCCAGCGGCCGGCGACCCATCCCTGTTTTTCTAGTTTGTAGAGGAGCGGATACAACGTCGCCGCCTTGAAGCTGAGTCGGCCACCCGAGCGCGTTTCGATAATCTGCGCGAGCTCGTAGCCATGGCGATCCGGGCCGTCGAGGATGGACAGCACCAGAAATTCCGCGCTGCCTTTCTGCAGCGACCGCGTCGAGAAATCGGTTGGGGCCATATAGGTATGCAACATATATGACGGAGGGAAGACAGGAAGGGTTGGCTCGGAGCTAGGGAGCCAGGGAGCCAGAGAGCTAGGCAGCGAGGGAGCGAGGGAGCGAGGGAGCGAGGGAGCGAAGCAGCGAGGCAGCGAGGGAGCTAGGGGGTTTGGCCACAAAAAAAAGGTGGCCGGAACCGGCCACCTTTACAGGGACGCGAGGAGGACTGAGGTTTATTGCCCGTCGCCGAGCGACGTGGTCAGCAGCTTCGCCGGATCAGGCGCAGCCGGCAGGGCCTGCTGCTCGAGAGCTCGTCGATCGAGGCGGGCGAACACCGCCGCCAAGCCGGCTTGTTCAGGGTCGTACACGCCCCATTCGTCCTTGGCCGGACGCGGGACCGCCGGTGTTTCTGGTGGTAGTGCCATAGTTGTTCTACAGGAGCACCCCATGCAGAGCAAGCGACATGCCGGGCCTGCGCGCGGCCGGCGATCCGGCGTCAACCCTTCGTGAAAGCTCAACTTAGCGGCGATCGACTCGTCGGGGCGTTCGGTGGCGGCGCGCGGCGATGCCGACAATTCGTGTCCCCCCGCTTACAGAAATGCAACCGAGGTCACCTGCAAGATGGCGCAATTCCAGTGGATCTTATTGGGTGGGGCTGATTGCCTGCTCTGGCACACCGGTTGCCTAGTGAGTCTCCATGATCGTGAGCTTTCTTGGCACCAAGGGTGGCACGGGCACGACGACGCTGGCCGTCAACGCCGCGGCGGATATCCGCCGCATCACGCAGCGTTCGACGGTGATTGTCGATTTGAAGAACGGCCCCGGCGACGTCGCGCTGTTCCTCGGGCTGCGGCCGAGGCACTCGTTGCTGACCGCTCTGGATCATCTGGCCTGGATCGATCCGCAGATGCTGTCCCGGTATGTCGTCGAGCACGAATGCGGATTGCATGTGCTGGCGGCGGGCGACGACTTCGGGCGCCCCGCCGATCGTGAAGCGGACGCCGTCGAGCGAACCATCCGCGCGCTCGACTCGCTCTACGACTTCGTCATTCTCGACGTCGGCACCGCGCTGACCGGCGCGGCGCAGGTCGCACTGCAATTGTCGGACGTGATTGTGCTGGTCGCCAATCCCGATGTGCCTTGCCTGCGTAACCTGCAGCGCCTGATCGACGCGGTGAAGACCGCCGGGGTCTCGCCCGAGCGGCTGCAGATCGTCCTCAATCGCGCATCGGAATTCGGGGTGCTGTCGACCGCGCAGATCGAACGCGTGCTTGGATTCACCATCGCCTTCAGCGTCAACAGCGATTACCGCACCGTGGCGTCAGCCGTCAATTCCGGCGTCCCGGTGTCGACGCTGCGAGCGTCGGAGCTGAACGGCCAGCTCGACACCATCGCGCGCGCGATTGTCGCCGCGCGCGAGGATCACGCGAGACCGGTTGCCGACCAGGCGATGGTCGAACGACCGTAGCTGCGCCGGGGCTCAGGCGCCTGCGCCGCCGACTCGCAGCCGAACCACCGTCGCGCCCAAGTGCGACTCGGGCGCGTCCCAGAAGCGCTCGACCAGCGGATGCGTCCGGAGCAGCCGCTGCACCGCCGCGCGTTGCACGCCCTTGCCGCGGCCATGAATCAACCGCACGTCGACCAGCCCAGCCTCATGAGCGGCCTGGAGGTAGTCTTCGACCACCGCCACCACATCTCGCGGTGCAAACGTGTGCAGATCGATCACGTGTTCGATCGGAATCTCGACCGGTTCATCATCTGCCATGAGACTGCTTCGCGCCGAACTAATGATTTCGGACTGACGAACCGCAAACTGCCAAACTGAACGTTAACTTCGAACTTTAAACTTTGAACTTTAAACTGAGACTCTTAACTGCCGACTGACGACTGCCGACTATAGCGAGCGGTCACCTTCGTCGTGATGCCGCCGCGGGCGGTAAAGTCGCCTTCGACGCTGATGCGCAGCGGTGCGCAGACGGCGACCAGGTCGTCGAGGATCTGGTTGGTCACCGCCTCGTAGAAGATTCCTTTGTTGCGGAAGTCGAGCAGGTAATACTTGAGCGACTTGAGCTCGATGCAGCGCTCGTCCGGCACGTAGCGGATCCGAATGGTCCCGAAGTCGGGCAGTCCGGTCTTCGGGCACATCGAGGTGAACTCGGGACAGTCGATCGCAATCTCGAACTCACGCCCGGGGCGCGGATTCGGAAAGGTTTCGATCGTCGTGGGCGTCATGACAATCAGTGTACATTGACAGCCCCCAAGGCCGGGGTTAGCATACGCTCCGCTTAACAGTCATCATTACGCATGGGGGACACGATGGAAGACGCCCGGAAGATGGGCAAGTCGGAACTCTTCTCACACTTCGCGGAGCGCTTCGACATCAAGCGCACCCAGTCTCGGGAATTCTTCGATGAACTGGCGGCGCTGGCGGAGAAGGAGTTGAAGCGCACGGGGGAGTTCGTGATTCCCGGCATGGTCAAGCTGGTGCTGAAGAAGACCAACGCGCGCACCGGGCGCAACCCCGCCACCGGGCAGCCGATTCCGATCGCCGCCAAGACCGTCGTCAAGGCTCGCATCGTCAAGCAGCTGAAGGACGCGGTGCTTCCGAAAAAAGCCGCGTCGTAATTATTTTTTGATTCTGCGGGCGAGCTCACGCACCTCGAGCCGCTCCATCTTGAACTTCAGGGTGCTGAGCGGCACGCCGAGGTAACGCGCGGTCTGCGTGACGTTCCAGGCGTTCCGCTCGAGCGCGCGCACGACGAAATTCCGCTCGAACGTCCCCAACGCGCGATCCAGCAGGCTGGTCTCCGACCGCGTGCGATCGAGCTCCACGACGTGGAACTCGAACGGCAGGTCCTCGTCGGTGATGTATTCGTGATCGACGATCGCCACCAGGCGTTCGATCAGGTTTTCCAGCTCGCGAATGTTGCCGGGCCACCGGTAGTGCGCCAGCATCTGCAGCGTCGACTCCGCGATGCCGCGCACGTCCTTGTGAAAGCGCGCGCTGTAGCGCTGGATGAAAAAGTCGGCGAGCACCGGCAGGTCCTCGATGCGCTCGCGCAGCGGCGGCAGCCGGACCGGGATCACGTTGAGCCGATAGAACAGGTCTTCTCGGAACGCGCCTTCCTTCACGGCGCGCTCGAGATCGACGTTGGTGGCGGCGATCAGACGAAACCGGGTGCGGATCGGCCGTGAGCCCCCAACGCGCTCCACTTCACCTTCCTGAATCGCGCGCAGCAGCTTGGCCTGCAGATCCGGTTTGAGATCGCCGATCTCGTCGAGGAACAGCGTGCCGCCGTCGGCCAGTTCGAATTTGCCGATGCGCTGTTGCAGCGCGCCCGTGAACGCGCCCTTCTCATGGCCGAACAGCGTGCTTTCGACCAGCTCGCGCGGGATCGCCGCGACGTTGACGGCGATGAACGGCGCGTCCGGATTCGCAGACTCGCGATGCAGCAGCCGCGCCAGCAGTTCCTTGCCGGTGCCGCTCTCGCCGAGGATCAGCACGGTCGCCGACAGCTTCGCGACCTTGTGGACGGTTTCGAGCACGTCCTTCAGCGCGGGGCTCGGACCGGTGATGAAATCGCGGCCGGCCGCCTCGCCCGCGGCGTCCTGCAACGTCAGCACATGACGGTGCAGGTCCTGCCGATCGCCGGCGTGTCGCACCAGCTCCCGCAGCACGTCGGGGTCGGCGTCCTTCGTCAGGAAGTGATATGCGCCCAGCTTGATGGCACGCACCGCGCCGTCGACGTCCGGCACGTCCGAGAGCATGATCACTTCGACGAACGGGAAATTCTCTCGCACGATCTGCAGCAGATCGAGGCCGCCGATGCCAGGTTGACGCACCTCGGCGACCAGCACGTCGACGTCGTCTTTGTCCATCAGGCCGAGCGCCGCCTCGGCGGACGACGCACGGATGACGCGGTAATCGCGGCGCAGTGTCTGGGACAGGCGGTCCCGTGTTTCCTCGTGTGGGTCCACCACGAGAACGGTCTTGCGTCTCGCCGCCATGCGGGGCAGTGTAAGGTTTAACGTTGTAACTTCAAAGTCGAGTTTAAAGAGGATGCGTCGAGTATCACGATCATGACGGTGCTGTGGATGGTCGCCGTGCTGGGACTGCTGGTCGGACTCGCCGCCCTTCTCTACGCACGCCGGCTGGCCCGCCAACTCGCGCAGCTCACGCAGATGTATTGGGAGCTCAAGTACGAACACGGCGAGCTCAAGGCCAAGGTCGATCCCCGGGACGCGCCGGCGCCGCCGCCGAAACAAACGTTCGTCCCACTGTCATCGATCAAGAAGTCGTGAGCGGGTTACTTGACGACCTGTTCGAATCCGGGCCACAGTGAGGGGTTGTGGCCAACGAGTACGACGTCGTCGTTATCGGCGCGGGCACCGGCGGGTATGTGGCCGCCATTCGCGCCGCGCAGCTGGGTCTGAAAGTCGCGGTCGTCGAGAAGCAGAAAGCGCTCGGCGGCACCTGCCTGATCTGGGGTTGCATTCCCACCAAAGCCTTGCTCGAGCACGCGCATGCGTTGAAGGTCGCGCAAGCCGCGAAGGAATGGGGCTTGACCGGCATCGACGGCGCGGCGGTGTCGATCGACATGCCGGCCGTGCACGCGCGCAAGGACAAGATGATCGCCGGGCTCACCGGCGGCATCGAGATGCTGTTCAAGAAGAACAAGATCGACTGGATTAAAGGCACGGCGCGATTGAGCGGCGGCACCGGCATCGAGGTGACACTCAACGAGGGCGGCGCGAAACAGACGCTGTCCGCGAAGAAAGAGATCATCGTCGCCACCGGCTCGGCGCCGCGCAGCGTCCCCGGTATCGAGGTCGATCGGAAGAAGATCATTTTCAGCGACGAAGCGATCCACCTGCCGGCGGTGCCGAAGTCGATCGCGATCATGGGCAGCGGGGCGGTCGGCGTCGAGTTTGCGTCGATCTTCAAGAGTTACGGCAGCGAGGTGACCGTCATCGAGCTGCTGCCGCGGCTCGTGCCCGGCGAAGACGAAGCGGTGTCCGCCGAGCTCGAGCGCACGTTCAAGAAGAAAGGCATCAAGATCCTGACCGGTTCGAAAGTGACGTCCGCCAAGGCCGGGGCCAAAGGCGTCGACATCGAGGTGGTCGCGGCTGCTTCCGAAGCGTCACCGTCGCCGCAAAAACTCAATTTCGAATTGTTGCTGGTCGCGACCGGACGCGGCCCGGTCACCGATGGCCTCGGCGCGGAGCAGCTCGGCATCAAGATGGATCGCGGTTACATCGTGGTCGATCAGATGTTCAAGACCAGCGTGCCCGGCATCTCCGCGATCGGCGATGTCATCACGATGGGCGGCCCACACTATCAGCTGGCCCACGTGTCGTCGATGGAAGGCATCCTCCTCGCCGAACGGATCGCCGGCCATCACGTTCAGCCGATCAATTACGACCATGTGCCGCGCTGCACCTACACCGAGCCGGAAATCGGCAGCGTCGGCCTGACCGAAGCCCAGGCCAGGTCGCAGGGGCACGACGTGCGCGTCGGCACGTTCCCGTTTCGCGCCCTCGCCCGCGCGCGAATGGCGGGGGAGACCGATGGCTTCGTGAAGATCGTCAGCGAGAAAAAGTACGACGAGATTCTCGGCGTGCACATCATCGGGGCGATGGCGGGCGAGCTGATCGCTGAGGCGGTGCTGGCGCTCGAGTATTCCG
>DASPNQ010000111.1:0-6497 GCA_035626435.1 Vicinamibacterales bacterium | reverse complement strand
AGCGGCTTCTTTGAAATGTCCGGCACACGCGCGTCTTCGGCCGGATAGCCGACGACCAGCAGCAGGAATGGTTTCTCGTTCGGGGGTCGATCCAGGATCGCGTTCAGGAAGCCCATCGGGCTCGGCGTGTGCGTCAGCGACACCAACCCCGCGTAATGCAGCGCCGTGATCAGCATTCCGGTGGCGATGCCGACCGATTCCTGCACGTAGTAGTTCTTGACCTTCCGCCCATCCGGCAACAACCCATACGACTCGCTGAAGATCGCGATCAGGTACGGCGCGGTTTCGAGGAACGGCTTTTCCGCATCGGTGCCGAGCGGCGCCAGCGCAGCGAGCCATTCCTGCGGCGCACGATGCGCGTAGAACTCACGTTCTTCGGCCTCCGCCGCTTCGCGGATGCGACGTTTGACGCCGTCGTCAGAGATCACGACAAAGTGCCACGGCTGGAGGTTGGCCCCGCTCGGCGCGCTGCCGGCGACGATCAGGCACTGCTCGATCAGCTCGCGCGCAACGGGCGCGCTCGAGAAGTGGCGAACCGTCCGGCGCGATCGCATCAGGTCAGCAAACGTCCGCGCACGCTCGACGGCGCCCGCCGGATTGAGATCCTGACGACGCGGTAAGGGGATGAACTTCGGCTCGGGGTTCATAGCTGCTGCGAACGCTAGCAGAGTACGTGAACTGCCAGCGCCGACTGTTATGGTAGTATTACCTTGTTATGGCACGCGCGACGTTTTCGCTGGACGAAGCGACCATTGCCGAAATCAAGCGTACGGCGGAGCGCTTGCGAAAGCCGCAAAGTCACGTCATTCGTGAGGCGGTCGCCGACTATGCCGCCCGCACCGATCGGCTCAGCGAGCGCGAACGACTTCGCGTCCTCAGCCTGCTCGAGGGGCTTCGCACGGCGAGGCCGACACGCACCCAAGCCGCCGTCGATGGGGAGATCGCAGAAATAAGTGCGGCTCGCCGGCGTGGCGGACGCCGTCATCCTTCGTGACCGTTCACCTCGACACATCAGCGCTGATCGACGCGCTCACCGGTCCGCGACGGTCGCTCGACGCGTTGATCCGGTTGACAGACGAAGGCCATCGCCTCGCCATTTCGTCCATCGTCCTGTACGAGTGGCAGCGCGGCTCCCGGACGACAGCGGAACTTGACGCGCAGGAGGCGCTGCTGCCGTCGGAGGCGTCGGTGCCATTCGCCGCGGCGGAAGCGGCGCTGGCGGCCGACCTCTATCGCCGGGTCAAGCGGGGCCGCGGGCGCGAGGTGGATCTCGCGATCGCCGCGTGCGCGATGTCACATGGCGCGGCCCTGCTGACGCTGAACCGCGACGACTTCCTCGACATTGCCGGACTCAGAGTCATCTGAAAACAGAAAAGGCACGAAACCAATATTGGCTTCGTGCCCTTTGCTGATCATGCGTGCGGACTGACGTCCGCCCCTACGCGTGTTACTCGACTTCGGTGATGCCCCTGGCTTCGGCCTCGTCCGGCTCGACCAGGTACTCCATCTCGCGATCGAGCTCGAGATCCTCGTCGCTCGGCTGCTGCACCGGCGGCGGCGGTGGCGGTTCGTCCGCCGGAATCTGCACGTGCCGATACCACCAGAAGCCCGTGCCGGCGGGGATCAACCTTCCCATCGTCACGTTCTCCTTGAGGCCGCGCAGGTAGTCGACCTTGCCGCTGATCGCGGCTTCGGTCAGCACGCGCGTCGTTTCCTGGAACGACGCCGCGGAGATGAACGATTCGGTCGACAGCGACGCCTTGGTGATGCCGAGCAGCAGCGGCTGCGCGGTGGCCGGGCGGCCGCCGTTGCCGATGACGCGCTCGTTCTCTTCCATGAAGCGGAACTTGTCGACCTGCTCGTCGACGAGGAACTCGGTGTCGCCGACGTCCTCGACGCGCACCCACCGCATCATCTGCCGGGTGATCACCTCGATGTGCTTGTCGTTGATGTTCACGCCCTGCAGACGGTAGACCTCCTGGATTTCGTTCACCAGGTACTTCTGCAGCTCCTTCTCGCCGAGCACGTGAAGAATGTCGTGCGGGTTCGAGGGGCCGTCCATCAGCGGATCGCCCGCGCGGACGCGGTCGCCTTCCTGGACGTTGACGTGCACACCGCGCGGGATGCTGTATTCGCGCGGCTCGCCGTTCGGGTCGTCGGGCACGATCAGGATCTTGCGCTGCCCCTTCACGACGCCGCCGTACTTGACGTTGCCGTCGATCTCGCTGATCACGGCGGGATCCTTCGGCTTGCGCGCCTCGAACAGTTCGACCACGCGCGGCAGACCACCCGTGATGTCCTTGGTCTTGGTGGTTTCGCGCGGGATTTTCGCCAGCACGTCGCCGGCGTTGACCATGTCGCCGTCAGCCACCATCAGGTGGGCGCTGACCGGCATGATGTAGCGGCGGATGGTATTGCCGTTGGCGGCCTTGATCTCGATGGTTGGCTGCTTCTTCTCATCCGGCGAATCGACGACGATCAGGCGCGACAGACCCGTGACTTCGTCGAGGTCTTCCTGGACCGTGACGCCGTCAATGATGTCCTTGAACTTGATCTGCCCCGGCTCCTCCGTGAGGATCGAGAAGGTATACGGATCCCACTCGACGAGAATCTGTCCGTTCTCGACGGGCTGCCCGTCTTTGACCTTCAGGCGGGCGCCGTAGACGACCTGGTAGCGCTCGCGGTCGCGGCCCTTGTCGTCCTGCACCACGATGAAGCCGGTGCGGTTCATGACGATCATGTCCGAGCCGCCCTGCTGGTTCGGCCGCTCGACCACCTGCAGGTTGTCGTAGCGGGCCACGCCCTTGTGCTTCGAATCGAGCGTGCTCTGATCCGAAATACGCGACGCCGTGCCGCCGATGTGGAACGTGCGCATCGTCAGCTGCGTGCCGGGCTCGCCGATCGACTGCGCGGCGACGACGCCGACCGCGAGACCGAGCTCGACCAGCTTGCCGGTCGAAAGGTCGCGGCCGTAGCAGCGCGCGCAGACACCGCGGCGTGACGCGCACGTCAGCACCGAGCGAATCTTCACCTTCTCGATGCCGGCGTCCTGCACGTCGGCGGCGAGCTCTTCGTCAATCTCCTGGTTGATGTCCAGAATGACGCCGCCCTTGATCGGATCGATGACCTTCTCGAGCGAGACGCGGCCGATGATGCGGTCGCGCAGCGGCTCGATCACTTCACCGGATTCGACAATCGCCCGCGCTTCGATACCGTCGAGCGTGCCGCAGTCGTGATCGGAGACGATCACGTCCTGGGCGACGTCGACGAGACGACGCGTCAGGTAGCCCGAGTCCGCGGTCTTCAACGCGGTGTCGGCCAGACCCTTGCGCGCGCCGTGGGTCGAGATGAAGTACTCGAGCACCGACAGGCCTTCGCGGAAGTTGGCCTTGATCGGCTGCTCGATGATCTCGCCGGACGGCTTCGCCATCAGGCCGCGCATGCCCGCCAGCTGGCGGATCTGCTGCTTCGAGCCGCGGGCGCCCGAGTCGGCCATGATGTAGACCGGGTTGAATTTGCCTTCGCGGTCGCGCTTCTCCATTTCGGAGAACATCGCGTCGGCGATCTTTTCGGTGACGTCCGACCACACCGCGATGATCTTGTTGTAGCGCTCGCCGTTGGTGATCGCGCCTTCGAGGTACTGCTGCTCGACCTTGATCACCTCGTCGCGGGCGGTCTCCGACAGCTTGACCTTCTGCTCGGGGATGATCAGGTCCTGGATGCCGATCGACATGCCCGAGCGGGTCGCGTAGGTAAAGCCGACCTGCTTCAGGCTGTCGAGCATCTCGACGGTGTTCTGCAGGCCGGTCGTCAGGTAGCAGCGCTGGACCAGCTGCTGCAGGCCCTTCTTCTTCAGCATGCCGTTGACGAACGGGATGTTGTTCGGCAGCGCGTTGTTGAGGATGACGCGGCCGACGGTGGTGTTGATGATCTTGTGCTGCACGTCCTGCACTTCGGTGTGCAGCACGTCCTGATCGTCACGCGCCGTCGACATGTCCTGCAACGGGCCGGTGTAGCGCAGGCGGATCGGCGTCAGCGTTTCGACCTCGCCGGCCTCGAGCGCCAGGATCACGTCGTCGATGCTCGCGAAGGCGCGGCCCTCGCCCTTCGCGCCCGGCTTCGCCTTGGTCAGGTAGTAGCAGCCGAGCACGATGTCCTGCGACGGCACGGCCACCGGCGTGCCGTTCGACGGCGACAGGATGTTCTTCGACGACATCATCAGCTCGGACGCCTCGATCTGCGCTTCCGGCGACAACGGGATGTGCACGGCCATCTGGTCGCCGTCGAAGTCGGCGTTGAACGCCGTGCAGACGAGCGGGTGAATGCGAATGGCCTTGCCTTCGACCAGCACCGGCTCGAACGCCTGGATGCCGAGGCGATGCAGCGTCGGCGCGCGGTTGAGCAGCACCGGATGCTCGCGGATGACCTCTTCGAGCACGTCCCACACTTCCGGAACCTGCTTCTCGACCATCTCCTTCGCCTGCTTGATGGTGGCGACGAGGCCGCGCTCTTCGAGCTTGTTGTAGATGAACGGCTTGAACAGCTCGAGCGCCATCTTCTTCGGCAGGCCGCACTGGTGCAGCTTCAGCTCGGGACCGACGACGATCACCGAACGGCCGGAGTAGTCGACGCGCTTGCCGAGCAGGTTCTGGCGGAACCGGCCCTGCTTGCCCTTCAACGTATCGCTCAACGACTTGAGTGGACGGTTGTTGGCGCCGCGCAGCACGCGGCCGCGGCGGCCGTTGTCGAACAGCGCGTCCACCGCTTCCTGGAGCATGCGCTTTTCGTTGCGGATGATGACGTCCGGCGCCTTCAGCTCCATCAGCTTCTTCAACCGGTTGTTGCGGTTGATGACGCGGCGATAGAGATCGTTGAGGTCGGAGGTCGCGAACCGGCCGCCGTCGAGCGGGACCAGCGGACGCAGCTCGGGCGGGATCACCGGGACCACGTCGAGGATCATCCACTCGGGCTTGTTGCTCGACTTGCGGAACGCGTCGACGACCTTGAGCCGCTTGGCGAACTTCAGCTTCTTCTGTGCCGACGTCTCGGCGCGCATCTTCTCGCGCAGCTCCGTCGCCAGACGGTCGACGCTGACGCGGCGCAGCAGTTCCTTGATCGCCTCGGCGCCCATCTGCGCCTTGAACTTCGAGTAGCCGTGCTCTTCGCGCGCCTTGCGGAACTGTTCCTCGGTGAGCAGCTGGTTCTGCACCAGCTTGGTCTCACCCGGGTCCACCACCACGTAGGCTTCGAAGTAGAGCACGCGCTCGAGGTCGCGCAGCGAGATGTCGAGCAGGTGGCCGATGCGGCTGGGCAGGCCCTTGAAGAACCACACGTGGCTCACCGGCGTCGCCAGCTTGATGTGGCCGAGACGCTCGCGGCGCACCTTCGCCTGCGTCACTTCCACGCCGCATTTGTCGCAGATCACGCCGCGGTGCTTCATGCGCTTGTACTTGCCGCACAGGCACTCCCAGTCGGTGATCGGCCCGAAGATCTTCGCGCAGAACAAGCCATCGCGCTCCGGCTTGAACGTGCGGTAGTTGATCGTCTCAGGCTTGGTGACTTCGCCAAACGACCACTGCTCGATCTTGTCCGGCGACGCGAGGCTGATGCGAATCGCGTCGAAGTCTGCTCGAAGGGTCGTCTTGGTGTCGGTGAAGCTCGGTCGCAGATTCATTTATTGACCCTCCAACACGGGCTCGGCCGGCGCCGCTGCTTCGGCTTCCGGCAGCTCCGCCGCCGGTCTCTTCTTCGTCGAGATCAGCTCGACGTCGAGACACAGCGACTGCAGCTCGCGGATCAGCACGTTGAACGACTCCGGGAGGCCGGCCGTGAAGGACGCGTCGCCCTTCACGATCGATTCGTAAATCTTCGCGCGGCCGGTGACATCGTCCGACTTCGCGGTCAGCAGTTCCTGCAGGATGTGCGCGGCGCCATACGCCTCGAGCGCCCACACTTCCATTTCGCCGAAGCGCTGGCCGCCGAACTGGGCTTTGCCGCCCAACGGCTGCTGCGTGATCAGCGAGTACGGTCCGATCGACCGTGCGTGGATCTTGTCGTCGACCAGGTGCGACAGCTTGAGCATGTAGATGTAGCCGACCGTGACCTGCTGCTCGAAGGGCATACCGGTCATGCCGTCAAACAGCCTGGTCTTGCCGCCCTCCTGCTCCAGCCCGGCTTTGTCCAGCCAGCCGACGATTTCCTTTTCCGTCGCGCCGTCGAAGACCGGCGTCGCGAAATACAGGCCCAGCGCGTGCGCCGCCCACCCGAGATGCGTCTCGAGAATCTGGCCGACGTTCATGCGCGACGGCACACCGAGCGGATTCAGCACGATCTCGACCGGCGTGCCATCCGGCAGATACGGCATGTCCTCTTCGGGCAGGATGCGCGCGATGACGCCCTTGTTGCCGTGGCGGCCGGCCATCTTGTCGCCGACCTACAGCTTGCGGTTCATCGCCACATAGACCTTGACCAGCTTGATCACGCCGGGCGGCAATTCG
>DASPNQ010000110.1:0-42054 GCA_035626435.1 Vicinamibacterales bacterium | reverse complement strand
CGCCATTCCGATTGATGGCATCGGCAAATTCGACGGCGTCATGCTTGGCGCCTTTCGACGGCCGCGCATCGAGGGCCGCTTTACGGGGGCGGAAATGCGCGCATGGGAGGTCAACTGGGGCGAGGTTGACGGCGACTTCGTCGTTGAAAACTCTTACGCCAACATCAGCCGGGCCGTGATCCGCCAGGGACTGTCGCGCATGGACGTGACCGGCCAGTTTTCACTCGGCTACCCGCGTGCCGACGGCGGCGAGGAGCTCGACGCGCGGGTGCGCATCACCGAACGGCCGCTCGTCGATCTGCGCGAAGCGTTCGACCTGCAGGACTACGACGTCGACGGGATGCTGTCGGGCGACTTCCACGTCTATGGCCGATACGAACGGCCGCACGGCTTCGGCAGCATGACGATTGCCCGCGGCGTCGCCTACGATGAGCCGTTTTCTGAAGCGACCGCGCGCCTGCAGTTCGAGGGCGAGGGCGTGCGTCTGAGCGGCATCGACATGCGGAAGGGCGGCGGCGCGATCAACGGCGCCGCCTATGTCGGCTGGAACGGCACCTATTCGTTCGACGTCGACGGTCGCGGCATCGCCGTCGACACGTTGACGCTGACGACGTTCGCCGGATATCCGACGATTTACGGATCGCTCGACTTCACCGCCAGCGGTGCCGGCACCTTCGACGAGCCGCGCTACGACGTCAAGGCCAGCGCCAGTGACTTGTTCTTCGGCGAAGAAGGCATCGGTGAAATGACCGCGCGAATGTCGATGCGCGGACTGTTGATGACGTACGAGATCGAGGCCGCGTCGCCGCGCCTGGCGCTGTCGGGCACCGGACGCATCGAGCTGAACGACGAAATGGATTCGGAGCTGTCGTTCCGGATCACGGATACGGCCCTGGACCCCTACGTCCGCGTGCTGCAGCCGGCGTTCTCGCCGTATACGTCGGCGATTGTCAGCGGGACGATTCGTGTCGTCGGCGAACTGTACAACCCCGATGCGCTGCGCATCGACACCAATGTCGAGCACGTCAACCTGCGCATGCTCGATTACAGCCTGCGCAACGCGGCGCCGATTCGGCTGAGCGTCGAGCGCCAGATCCTGCAGGTCGATGCGCTCAAGATGGTCGGCGACGACACCGAGCTCGATCTCACCGGGTCCGTCAATCTCAGCGATCAGTCGCTCGCCTTGCAAGCGAATGGCGCGGCGAACCTCGCGGTGCTGCAAGGCTTCCTGCCCGATCTGCGCAGCTCCGGCCGCGCGGAAGTGACGGCGCGGATCACCGGCACGGCCGCCGCGCCGATCGTCGCCGGCAGCGCGCTGGTCGCCAACGCGCGCATGCGGCAACTGTCGTTTCCGCACGCGCTCGAAGAGCTCAATGGCATCGCCACCTTCGATGCGGCGGGCTTGCGCCTTGATGGCATTACCGCGCGGCTGGGCGGCGGCACCGTGCGATTTGGCGGGCGCATCGGCTTGTCCAGCTATCAGCTCAGCGAGTTCGACGTCACGTTGACGGGCGAAGACATGAACCTTCGCTATCCCGAGGGGATGCGATCGACCGTCGATGTCAACCTGGCATTGCAAGGTCCCGCAGCGGCGCCGATCGTCAGCGGCACCGTCAACGTCAAGAGCGCCAGCTGGGCGCGCGGCTTCGGCAGCGGCAGCGGATTATTCAGCGGCCTCGCTGGCGGCGAGGCGAGCGTGCCCGCCATCGAGGGCCAGGTCGCGGCTGCCGGCTCCAACGTTCGGTTCGACGTCCGCCTGACGGCGCCGTCGACGCTGCGCATCGAGAACGAGCAGGCGCGCATCGTGGCCAGCGCGGACCTGACCTTGCGCGGCACGCTGGATCGGCCGCTGCTGTTCGGCCACGCTGAAATCGAGCGCGGCGAGGTCGAGTTCGAAGGGCGGCGCTACCTGGTGACGCGCGGCAGCCTCGACTTCGCGAACGCCAACCGCATCCAGCCGTTCTTCGACATCGAAGCCGAAACGCGGGTGCGCGTCCCTGGCCAGACCTATCGGGTGACGATGCGCATGGCCGGCACCACCGAGCGCATGCAGCCGCAGTTCACGTCGGATCCGCCGCTGCAGACCCTCGACATCCTGACATTGCTGTTCAGCGATCAGGCGCCGAGCGGCGATATCGAGCTGGCCGGCCTGCAACGGCCGGACGAACGGCAGCAGCGCCTCGTCGAGGCGCGCGCCACGCGCGCGTTGACCGGCGCGCTGTCACAAGAGGTCGGCCGCGTTGTCGAGGAAACCTTTGGCGTCGACACCTTCCAAATCACCCCGTTGCTGTCCGACCCGTATCAGCAATCGACCAGCCTTAATCTGAACCCAAGCGCGCGCGTGACGATCGGCAAGCGCATTTCGGACCGCATTTTCCTGACCTACGCGCGCAGCCTGTCTTCCTCCCAGCGCGATCAGATCATTCTGCTGGAGTTTGACGAGAGCGAGTCGCTGTCGTGGGTGCTGTCGCAGAACGAGGACCGTACCTACGCGCTGGAAGTCCGCAAGAGACATGCGTTCTGACGGGCGCAACAGGCGCCGAGCGCGCCGATGAAAAGGGCGCTGCTGTGCGTCGCCGTACTGCTGGCGGCGATTCCGGTCGACGCGCAGCACCTGGGCCGCGACGTCACCGACGTTCGCGTTGAGATCGCCGGCGTCGTAACCGTCGATCCTGCCGTCCTCGGCCTGATTGAGACGCGCGTCGGCGAGCCGCTGGCGATGCGCCACGTGCGGGCGACGATCGATCACTTGACGGGGCTGGGCCGGTTCGAGGACGTTCGCGTGCTGGCGTCGGCCACCGGACAGGGCGTCGCGCTGCGCTGGCTGCTGACGCCGGTTCGACGGATTACGCGCGTCACCATCGACGGCGATGCCTCGCTGCCGGAGGACACCATTCGCGCCGATATCGCGGACCGGTTTGGCGCGCGGCCATCGGCCACGCGCATGGCCGATATCGTGACCCGCCTGAAGGAGTTGTATGCCAGCCGCGGATTTCCCCAGACGTCGATCCTGCCGCGGTTGCAGGAAGACGAGGGCGCGCCCGAGCGCGCGGAGCTGGTGCTGACCATCGATCCAGGCGAGCGCACCACCGTGGGCTCGGTGGCGATTACCGGCCGCCCGATGGAAAACGAGTCGGCTGTGGCTCGCGCACTCGACCTGCACGTCGGCCGCGCATTCGATCGAGCCGCGCTCGACGCCAAGATATCGGCCTACGAAAACTCGCTGCGTCAGCGAGGCTACTACGAGGCGCGAGTCCGCAGCACTCATGCCGTGATTCGCGATCGCAACGCCGTCGCCGTGACCGTGAACATCGAGCCCGGACCACGGGTCAGCCTGGTCTTCGCCGGCGATCCGCTGCCGAACGGACGCGGCAACGATCTGGTGCCGATTCGGGCCGAGCGTGCCGTCGATCAGGACTTGCTGGAAGATGCCAGCGCTTCAATCGAGAACGCGCTGAAGGAGCAGGGATACCGGAACGCGCGCGCCCCCTATGCGCGCGTGGCCACGGGCGACGAGCTGATCATCACGTTCACCGTGGCGCGCGGCCTGTTGCATCGCGTTGAATCGATCGGCACGGCCGGCAACCGGCGCATTGGCGATGCCGACCTCGCGCCTCTGCTGCAGATTCGAGCCGGTGAACCGTTCGTCGACGCGCGGATTGGACTGATCGGCGCGGCCATCACCGAGTTATACCGCGTTCGCGGTTTTGCGCAAGCCGTTGTGAAGCCGAACATCCAGGTGTTGCCGGAAACGGCCGCGGGGGCGACTCCGTATCGCCCCGTCGCGATTCGCTACGACATCGAAGAGGGCACCCAGACGATCGTCAGCGGCGTCGAATTCGAAGGGATCGATGCCGTGGCCGGTGCGACCTTACCCGCGCAGCTGGCGCTGCAGGGCGGCAAGCCGTTCTATCGGCCGCAGCTGTCGGTCGATCGAGACACCATCGAACGCGTCTATCGAAATATCGGCTATCAGAATGTCTCGGTGACGTCGCAGCTGGCCTTTGCGAACGATCAGCAGCTCGTCGCGATCACGTGGATGGTTCGCCCGGGTGACCAGATTACCGTCGACCGTGTGCTGATCAACGGCAACCAGCGGATTGCCACCGAATTGATTCAGCGGGAGTTGACGATCGCGCCGGGCCAGCCGATGAGCGACGAAGCCATGCTCGAAAGTCAGCGGCGGCTCGCCGCCCTGGGATTGTTCCGTCGCGTGCGCATCACCGAGTTGCCGCGGACCGGATCGCTCAGCCGGGACGTGCTCGTCGACATCGAAGAGACGGACACGACGACCATCGACTACGGCGGCGGCCTTGAAGTGTCGGGGATTGGCGGCCGCGCCGACGACGGCGGCGGCGCGACCGACAAGATTGATATCGGCCCGCGCGGCTTCTTCAGCATCAGCCGCCGTAACCTGTGGGGCAAGAATCGCTCGGTGACGCTGTTCGGGCGCGTCACCGTCCGCAGGCGCGAGACCGGCGTCGACAATCCGGATCCAACCGACACCGGCGGTTACGGCTTCAACGATTACCGCGGCCTGTTCACGGTTCGTGAGCCGCGCGCGTTTGGCACGCCGGGCGACGCTCAGTTCACCACCTACGTCGAGCAGAGCCTGCGCACCAGCTTTACCTTCAATCGCCGCGGCGTGACCGCCGATTACGCTCGCCGCCTTGCCTTGGTCACGGTCACCGGGCGCTATGCCTTCGATCACACGAAGATTTTCGACGAGAAGATCGAAGCCGAGGACCAGCTGCTGATCGATCGGCTGTTCCCGCAAGTGCGGCTATCGAAGTTCTTCGGCGCGGTGCTGCGCGACTCCCGCGACGATGTGCTGGATCCGCAGCGCGGCGCTGTGGTGGGCATCGACGCGTCGCTGGCGGCGAAGGCCCTGGGTTCCGAAGTCGGTTTCATCAAAAGCTTCACACAGGGATTCATCTACCGGCGCCTGCCCGGGCGCGGCGTGGTGATCGCCGCCGGGGCGCGGCTGGGCGTCGCCGTCGGGTTGCCCCAGCCGGTGCCGCCGCCGCTGGAGATCGCCAGGTCGCTGCCTGGCCTCTCTTCGGCCAGGTCGCCACGCGCCGATGGCATGCAAGGCGGTGTCGACGATGGTTCGGCGCTGCTGACGGCCGCCGTGGGTCAGACGGCAGCGTTCCCGACGGTGATTCGCGAGCTGCCTGTGAGCGAACGGTTTTTCGCCGGCGGTGATACGACCGTTCGTGGATTCGCCCTCGATCGGCTTGGCACCGTCGACACGCTCGACCCGCAGGGATTTCCACAAGGCGGCAACGGCATGGCGCTCTTCAACCTCGAAACGCGTGCGCCGTACTGGAAGGATCTGCAGTTCGTGTGGTTCGTGGATGCCGGCAACGTCTTCAAGCGTGCGTCCGACATCCGCCTCGACGAGCTGCGTGTGTCGAGCGGCCTCGGCTTTCGCTATCGCTCGCCGATCGGCCCGCTCCGAGTCGACTGGGGATGGAAGTTGAGCACGCGTCTGCTGTTGACGGGCGGCCGCGAGCGTTCCAACGTGTTGCACATCTCGCTGGGACAAGCGTTCTGATGCTGATCTGGCTGCTCGCGTTGACCGTGATCGCCGGCGCGGAGGGCGGCGCAGGACGCGCCGAGGCCGATGGCGGCCAGGAGTTGCTCGATCGCACGCTCGCGCTCGTCGGCGGACAACCGATCACGCTCAGCGATGCGCGCGCGGCCATCGCACTCGGATTGGTCACCGCGGATCGCTCGCCCGATCCGATCCCGGGAGTAACCGCGCAGCTGGTCGATCGCGAATTGATGCTGCGCGAAGTGCAGCGCTATGCGCCTCCGTCGCCGGCGGAGTCGGCGGTCGACGCGCGTCTCGGGGAGATCGCCGCTCGTTTCGCCGATGGCGCAGCGCTCGAGCGCATCCTCGATCAGCACGGTTTCACGCCGGCGCGGCTGCGCGCCTGGGTGCGCGACGACCTTCGCACGCAGGCTTACCTCGCGCAACGGTTTGCCTCGGCCAGCACCCCGACGGAGGCGGAGCTGTCCGCGACGTATCAGCGGACGCGCCCGGAGTTCGACAAGCAGGGCCTCGCCTTCGAACAAGCGGTGCCGATCCTCCGCGAGCGGTTGATTACCTCGCGACGCAACGAGCTCGTCGCGGATTGGTTGTCCGATCTGCGCCGCCGCACCGATGTGGTGATTCTGCAACGCTGATTCCTTGCACCACGACGGCCGCACGTCCGCGAAGGCGTTCGTGGCATATCAGCGGAAGAACACCCGTAGCAGCTCGCCGCTGTTGAACAGCGAATGGCTGACGATGGGGGCAAGCGCGCTGCCGCGGGTGAGGTAGATGGCGCCCCACATCGCGCCAAGCGTGCCGGTGATCACGGCGGCGTCGAAGCCCTGCAGGGTGTGGCCCATACCGAACGCGAGGCTGGTGATCAGCAGGCCCATCCAGGGCTGGCCGAGATCCGCCCGGAAGCGATGCAACAGGAACGCCCGCTGTAGCTCTTCACGCACGCCTCCGGCGATGATCACCACCGCGAGGAACAGCCACAGGTTGACGCCGGCCCCGATCAACCCTTCGAGCGGATTGTTGGGGACGTTGTGCAAGGACGGCGCGAAGCGTCGAATGGCGAGCGTCAACGCGATGACGACGGCGAGAATCATCGGCAACGACAGGAACCCAGCCGCGACTTCCGGCAACGCCGGCCGGCCGCCGAAAAATACAACCGACGGCCGCTCACCGCGCCGCAGCAGCAGGAAGACGATCAACGACAACAGCACCACGGCATCGCTCAACGACAATGCGAACACGAACGTGCCGGACAGCGAGCCGTCCGCGAGCAGCGGCGGAATGCCGGCGATCACGAGCAGCTGACCGATCGCGAGTTGGGTGGGGTAGCCGGAACACAACACGATTTCGACCCAAGTGGGCCAGGTCGGTCGCGGTCGGGGGGGCGGCGGCGCCTCAGCGACCTCGATTGGGGCGTCCGTCACGATCGTCCAGATGATAGATTAAAAAATGTGAGCGACACGTCCCATACCGCCGAGCGCGTGCTGATTGTCGAAGACGATCCCGCGACGCGCGGCGGCCTGACGGAGCTGGTGCGGGCGTGGGGCTTCACGGCCGACGAGGCCGCCGATGGCGCCGAGGCCCTCGACAAGGTAACGGTGTTCCGGCCCTCCATCGTCATCAGCGATCTGGTCATGCCGAACATGAGCGGCATCGAGCTGCTCAAAGCGCTGCAGCCGGAGCTCGAACACATCAAGGTGATTCTGCTGACCGCGCAGGGCACGGTCGACACCGCGGTGGAAGCAGTCAAGTCCGGGGCTGAGGATTACCTGACCAAGCCGCTCGACCCGAACAAGTTGCAGCGGCTGCTCGAGCGGCTGGCCGAGCTGAACGCTCAGAAGCGCGAGAACCAGGCGCTTCGGCGTCAACTCAACGATCGCGGCCGGTTCGGCCGAATCATCGGGCACAGTCCGGCGATGCGCGCGTTGTATCAGGTGCTCGAGCAGGCGGCGCCGACGCCGGCATCGATGCTGATCCTCGGCGAGTCCGGAACCGGCAAGGAACTGGTCGCACAGACCATTCATCAGTTGAGCCCGCGATCGAATCATCCGTTCGTGGCGTTGAATTGCGCCGCCATTCCGGACACCCTGCTCGAAAGCGAAATTTTCGGCCACGAAAAAGGCGCGTTCACCGGCGCGACCGATCGCCGCGCCGGCTGTTTCGAGCTCGCCGATCGCGGCACGCTGTTCCTCGACGAAATCGCCGAGATGACGCCGGCGACGCAGGTCAAGCTGCTGCGGGTGCTGCAGGAGCGCAGGTTCCGCCGGCTCGGCGGACGTACCGAGCAGGAGGTGGACGTCCGCGTGCTGGCCGCGACGAACATCGATCCGGCCGCGGCGATTCGCGACGCGCGCCTGCGCGAGGATCTCTACTACCGCCTGAACGTCTTCACGATTTCGCTGCCGCCACTGCGCGACCGGAAAGACGATCTGCCGTTGTTGATTCAGGCGTTCATCGACGAGTTCAACGCGCGCGACAACCGCACCGTCAAGGGCGTCTCCGGCGCCGCGCTGCGGCAGCTGACGGGCTACGACTGGCCTGGCAACGTGCGGGAGCTGCGCAACGTCATCGAGCGCGCCACCATCCTGGCCAAGGGCGATGTGATCGAGCCGGCGCACCTGCCGGTGTTCGGTCCACCCGCAGCGGCCGCCACCGCCGCCGCCGTTCCCGCCAACGGTGTCACCATTACTCCGGGGATGACGGTCGACGAAGCCGAGCAGAAGCTGATCATGGCGACGCTCGAATCGGCCGGCGGCAACAAGACGCGCGCGGCCGAGATGCTCGGCATCAGCCTGAAGACGCTGCATAACAAACTCAACCGGTTCAAGAGCGAAACGCAGAGCAGTTAAGAGTCGCGCAGCGCCGCATCTCGATGCGTCTTTCCCTCAAGCAAAAGCAGGTCCTCGGCGTCACGCTGATGGTGGCGTTGATCGTGATCGCCCTCACGCTGTTGCAATTGATCAACACGGCCGGCGTCCTGCTCGCCGAAAGCCGCGATCGCTTTGAGCTGTTCGGCAGCGCCGTCTACACGCAGGCGGCCAGCGCGATCGTCGCGCCCGAGACCGCCTACCGCGACCTGCGCAACAGCCGCTACGTGCAATCGGTGCTGCAGTCGGCGCTGTATTCGCAAGACACGGTCGACGCCTTCATCGTCGATCCGACCGGTGTCGTGATCGCATCGAGCGATCCGGCGCAGGTCGGGCAGACCCTGGCGCGGCGGCCGCAGCTCAACGAGCTGATTGGCATGAGCGGCCTCGCCCAGCTGCGCGCGATTTACTCGAGCGACGCCAACATCGAATGGACGCAGCCGATGGCGCTCGGCGACAAGCCATTCGGCGAAATCCGCATCGGGTTGACGGTGGGACTGGTGCGCCGCGATTTGACGGAATCGATCACGCCGCTCGCCGTGGCCGCCGGCGTCGCCCTGTTGGTTGCCATCGCGTCATCGCTGCTGCTGGCTCAAATCGTATTGCGGCCGATGCACGTCATTCGCAGCAGCCTGTCGCGGCTCGGCCGCGGCGACCTTGGCGCACGCCTCGACCTGCGCGACGACGAGGAGTTCAGGGAACTCGGTGACGTCTTCGATCGCGTCAGCGCGCAGTTGCGCGAGGCGACGCCGGCGGGGCTCAAGCCCGCGCAGCTCGCCGAGCTGTCACGCCGCATCGCGATGGTCGGGCGCTTGACGGCAGGGGTCGCGCACGAGATGAAGAACCCGCTCAACGCCATGACGATTCATCTCGAGCTGCTGAAGCAGAAGCTTGCGGCCGGCAAACCTGCGTCGACGCACGTCGAGGTGATCGAGCAGGAGATCCGCCGCCTCGATGAACGCATTCAGGGCTTCCTGAAGTTCGTGCGGCCTGAAGAAATCACGTTCGCGCCTGTCGCCGTGGCGCCGCTGCTGTCGGCGGTGCTTGACTCCGTACAACCGGAGGCACACCGCGCCGGCGTGACGATCGCGCGCGGCTGCACCGACCCCTCGCTGCACGTCGAGGGCGATGCCGCGCAGTTGCGCGGCGTGTTCGTGAACCTCGCGCAGAATGCCATCCAGGCGATGCCAAAAGGCGGACGCTTGACGGTGTCCTGCGCGGCGGCGCCAAACCGCCGCGTCGCCGTGCGCGTCGAAGATACAGGGGTCGGCATTGCGCCCGAGAACCTCGAGAAGGTTTTCGAGCTCTACTACACGACGAAGGAGCGCGGCACCGGCGTGGGCTTGTCGATGGTGTATCGCACGGTGCAGATTCACAACGGCGAGATCGATGTCGAATCCACGGTCGGGGTAGGCACGACGTTTATCGTCGTCCTGCCGGCGGCATTGCCGGCGATCGCGTCTTCGCAGCAATAGCGGTGGCAGATAGAATGACGAAGATGCGCACCCTGCGCGGGCTCTCCATCGTGGTGCTGACGGTCTCGCTCGGCGCGTGCGCCGCCAAGGCGCAAGTGCGCGCCGAGGTGGACATGCCGCTCCTCGACCCGCCGCCACCGCCCCCGCGCATCGTTGCGGCCTACGTCCCCGAGCCGGCGCCGCTGGCAGTCACGCCCGCGGCAGAGCCGGCAACGCCCGTGCGTCCCCCGGTCCGAGCGCCGCGGCCCGAGCAAAAGCCGGAGCCTGTCACACCGACTCCGGAGCCGGTGGAAAGCGTCGTGCGCGCACCGGCTGGTCCCTCGCTGACGCTGACTCCCAGCGCAGGGTCTGAATCACAAACGGTCAACGCCATTCGCGATCTGCTGGCGCGCGCCACCCGCGATCTCGCTCGTGTGAACGGCGCCGCGCTGAATGGCGACCGCCGCGCGCAGTACGACACCGCCCGGCGCTTCGTCCAGCAAGCCGAAGACGCCCTGCAGCAGCGCAACATCGTCTTTGCCGGAAAACTCGCCGACAAAGCTGCCACGATGGCCGCAGTGCTGGTGCGCTAGACACGCTGATTGCCTCGCGCCTCGACGGCGCGATATCAACCATCAAGGGTTTGCGAGAATGCACGTAGTTGCACGGTCGAGCTCTGTCTGGTTTGCCGAAAAATTCTGTTTAAGGCGAAGATAGAGCAAATGCCTGGTTTTCGGCCAAAAAGCTCGACATATTGCGGACGACCTAAAACTGGGACGCAATATGTTGTGCCTAAGTGCTTGACAACAAATAGTTAGAGGCGCATATTGGGCCTCGCGCGCGAAGATGACGTTCGGTTGCAAAGCACCTCCCGGCGCTTGCGTAATCGATGCGGGATCGAAGCGGGTAACAAAGCGACAACAAAGCGAGCAGGTAAGCGGGACGCCGATTTAGACGACAGTCAGACCGCGCGTAACAAGAAACCAATTTAGTAATGATTCATTGATAGGGCGGTTGCCCCATGGGGAGGGGTGTCGCCATTCGGAGGAAAGAAGCATGCGGGAAGCTTCTGATAAAGGCCTGTCGGCCGCGCCGGCAGGACAGACGGTCAGCTCAACGCCGGTCACCGACACGGTTGAATCGGCTCGTACGAAAAAGTCAGCAGCCTCCCCAGGCCTGGAATTTCCCCGGTTCTTCTCGACTGCCGGCACCGATCCGTTCGATCAAATCGAATGGGAATTGCGCGACGCCATTATCGGCAACGAGAAGGGCACCGTTGTGTTCGAACAACGGGGTGTCGAGATCCCGAAGGCGTGGTCGCAGCAGGCGACCAACATTGTCGTCTCCAAGTATTTTCGCGGCCACGTCGGGTCACCGGATCGCGAGCGCTCGGTCAAGCAGCTGATCGGCCGCGTCGTCGACACCATCACCGAGTGGGCCCGCAAGCAGAAGTACTTTGCGTCCGAGCCGGCGCTGTCGGCATTCAGCGACGATTTGAAGTTCCTGCTCGTTCGGCAGATGGCCGCGTTCAACAGCCCGGTGTGGTTCAACTGCGGCTTCGAGAAGGCGCCGCAGTGCTCGGCGTGTTTCATCAACTCTGTCGACGACACGATGGAATCGATCCTCGGCTTGGCGAAGACCGAGGGCATGCTGTTCAAGTTCGGGTCCGGCACCGGCAGCAATCTGTCGGCGATTCGGTCTTCGAAGGAACTGCTGGCCGGCGGCGGCACGGCGTCGGGACCGGTGTCGTTCATGAAGGGCTTCGACGCGTTTGCCGGCGTCATCAAATCGGGCGGCAAGACACGGCGGGCCGCCAAGATGGTGATCCTCAACGCCGAGCATCCCGACATCCTTGAATTCATCAACTGCAAGGTCGAAGAAGAGAAGAAGGCGTGGGCGCTGATCGACGCCGGCTATGACGGCTCGTTCACCGGCACCGCCTACGGCTCGGTGTTCTTCCAGAATTCGAACAACTCGGTGCGCGTCACCGACGAGTTCATGCGCGCCGTCCTCGACGATGGCTTGTGGCAGACCAAGGCGGTGACGACCGGCGAAGTGGTCGACACCTATCGTGCGCGCGATCTGATGCGGGCGATCGCCGAAGGCACCTGGGTGTGCGGCGACCCCGGCATGCAGTTCGACACCACCGTCAACGAGTGGCACACCAGCCCGAACACGGCGCGCATCAACGCGAGCAATCCGTGCTCGGAATACATGTTCCTCGATGATTCGGCGTGCAATCTCGCGTCGCTGAACCTGATGACGTTCGTGAAGGACGGCGAATTCGACGTCGATGCGTTCCGTGCGGCGTGCCGCACCCTGATCACCGCGCAGGAAATCCTGGTCGACAACTCCAGCTATCCGACCAAGGCAATCGAGAAGAACAGCCACGCGTTCCGCCCGCTCGGCCTCGGCTATGCCAACCTCGGCGCGTTGCTGATGTCGCGCGGCCTGCCCTACGACAGCGACGCCGGCCGCGATTTCGCCGCCGCGATCACGGCGGTGATGACCGGCGAGGCGTACGCGCAATCGGCGCGCATCGCGCGCGACCAGGGCGGTCCGTTCGCCGGGTACGACATCAACCGCGAGCCGTTCCTGCGGGTGATGCGCAAGCACCGCGAGGCGATCAAGGGCATCAACCAGAAGCACGTGCCCGTCGAGCTCTTGGAAGGCGCCAAGCAGGCGTGGGACGAAGCGGTGGAGCTTGGCGAGGATTTCGGCTACCGCAATGCGCAGGCCACCGTGCTGGCGCCGACCGGGACCATCGGCTTCATGATGGATTGCGATACCACCGGCGTCGAGCCGGACATCGCCCTCGTGAAATACAAGAAGCTGGTCGGCGGCGGCATGATGAAGATCGTCAACACGACCGTGCCGATGGCGCTGAAGAAGCTGGGCTACACGGCCGCGCAGATCGATGACATCGTCAAGTACATCGACGAGCAGGAAACGATCGAAGGAGCCCCGCACCTGCTCGAACGCGATCTGCCGGTGTTCGATTGCGCGTTCAAGGCTTCGAAAGGCGAGCGCTCGATCCATTACATGGGCCACATCAAGATGATGGGAGCGACGCAGCCCTTCATTTCCGGCGCGATCAGCAAGACGGTCAACGTGCCGAAGGACGCGAGCGTCGAGGACATCGAGCAGGCCTACCTCGAATCCTGGAGGCTCGGCGCAAAGGCGATCTCGATCTATCGCGATGGCTCCAAACGCACCCAGCCGCTCAACACGTCGAAGGCGGCGATCGAAGCGAAAGGCGTGCTTCAGAACGAATCCACCGCCGATGCGGTCAAAGCTGCCGTCGCCGCGGCGCTGGCCTCGCGCACGCCGCTGCGGCGCAAGCTGCCGGACGAGCGCCAGGCGATCACCCACAAGTTCGATATCGCCGGCCACGAGGGTTACATCACCGTCGGATTGTTCGAGGACGGCATGCCGGGGGAAATCTTCCTGGTGATGGCCAAGGAGGGCTCGACGATCTCGGGCTTTGCCGACGCATTCGCACAGGCCATCAGCTACGCGCTGCAGTACGGCGTGCCGCTCCAGGCGCTGGTCGACAAGTTCAGCCACGTGCGTTTCGAGCCGTCGGGCATGACCAAGAACGCCGACGTGCGGTTCGCCAAGTCGATCGTCGACTACATCTTCCGTTGGATGGCGTCGAAGTTCCTGTCGCCGGAGGCGCAGTTCCGTGCGGGCGTCAACAACCGCGACGAAGCTGCGGAGGCTGGCCAGGCCAAGGCGGAAGCGGTGGCCTTCGACAGTGCGGCGAAAGAGGCGCCGGCCGTTCCCGCTCCCAGAGTCGCACCGTCGCCCACCGCCAAAGTGAGCCCGACCGGCGCGATCGTTCCGTCGACCTCGCAGTTCGCCGCGATGCAGAACCAGGAGGACGCGCCGCCCTGCACGACGTGCGGCTCGATCATGGTGCGCAGCGGCGCCTGTTACAAGTGCAGCAACTGCGGAACGACCTCAGGGTGCGCTTAAACACGGATCGTTCTACGGGAGTTCTACGATCGTTCTACTAAGGTTCTACGATCGTGCTACTGGGGTTGTACCTACGTAGCACGATCGTAGAACGTACGTAGAACCTTTTATCCCCCACAGGCCCGGTCGCCCTGCACCAGCGCGCATTTCATATACGCAATGCGCGCGCGTGCGAACGACAGCATTTCGCCGGCTTCACCAAGGTAGGCGTTGGTGGAATACGGTTTGTAGACGTCGGCCTTCATGGCCTCGTCGATCAACTGCACCTGACGGATGATCTCGGTGTCGAGCCAACCGCCCTCCTCGGCGAGCTGGTTCGCGCGCGCCAGCTCCTGGTACCACAGCGCGTGATACTCCGGGATGCGCATCAACTTCTGCATCAGGACGTTGCTGGTGTCGGGCAGGATCGGGAACATCGGACCCCAGAAGGTGTTGTCCGTATCCCAGGCGATCATCACGTGCTTGACGGAGTTCTCGAGCCGATACAGGTAGAAGTTGTTGATGCCAAAGGCGCCGAGAAATCCGTCGGTCTCACCGAGATAGGCCTGCGCCGCGACAAAGCGGATGAAGCCTGGCAGGTCGAATCGTCCCCCGATCACTTCGACGAAGCGGTCCTCGGGCGTCTCGTTCGCCAGCGTGATCAGCTCCTGGATGGGCCGGTACTTTTCCTCGTCCGACTTCGATTCATGCGTCGTCGCGTCGAAGCGCAGCTTGTAAGGCGCGAGGTCGCGGCCGAGATCGGTAAAGCGCCAGTCCTCCTGCCAGACAAATTCATAGAGCCAGCCGTCGTTCTGCACGTCGTCGCCAATCGAGCCGAACGTGCGTGCCAGGAAATCCTTGTCGACCGCCTCCACCAGGGCGTAGAGGCCGATGTATTCGCCTCGTACGTAGAGCTTGACGTGGGTCTCGCGCGGGACCGGAATGCCGAGCTTCTCGTAAAAACGCATCGACACGGTTTCGTGAATGCCCGACGGATCCTGGGTGAGGTTGTCGAGCACCAGCGACTTCAAGCCGAGAAATTTCTGGTTGGTGGAGTAGATGTCGAAGTCGATCTTCAGGCCCGGCTTATGCGGGTTCCGCGAGCCGCGGCCGCGCGAGCGGATGCCGACGTTGCGAACGGTCTGGCCGTTCCAGACGAAGTCAGCGGGGTAATACGTGTTGGTCTGGAAATTTTCCTTCAGCTTGTTCCAGTCCGAGGAATGCAGCTCCAGGTCGATGCGCCGAAGCGTCGTCGGATCAAACAGATCGGCGGTGGTTTGCGCCTCGCCGTTTACCACGGAAAAGACGAGTACGCAGGCGAGCAGGGCCGGTACGGCCGCCAACGGCCGGGTTGCAACTGAGCTAATCACGGTAGACAATAATGACTCCACGGTCTTATCGGACGTCAAGCCCCTTTCGGGTAGGACCGGCATTTTTTATGACACCCCGCTTCCGCCCGACCGCCGGGCTCGCCATTGTGCTGGGAAGCGTGCTCCTCCTGAGCCAGTGCGGCGGGGGTTCGCCGACCGCGCCGCAAACGACGTTCGAGACTGTGCCGATCGCTTCGACGCCGCCACCCGTCGCCACGGCGACCCCGACTCCCGTCGAAGTGCCGACCACACCGCCGCCGATTCCGCCCCCGGGGCCGACATCGGTGTTCGTCAACGTCCTCGGTGACACGGGATGGTGCGGCTCGCCTGCGCTCGGCCCGCTCTCGCGACTGTTAGAACGCTTCGACGGTGACATTCTGCTGGCCGGCGATCTTGCCTACCCGAGCGGCACGCTCGAAGAATTCAAACAGTGCTTCGAGCCCAGTTTCGGCCGCTTCAAGTCGCGGCTGCGCGCGTCACCAGGAAACCACGACTACGTCGCGTCCGCCTCGGCGCAGTTTTACTTCGATTATTTCGGCGAGCGCAGCGGCCCGACGCGCCGCGGTTACTACAGCTTCAAGGCCGGCGAGTGGACGGTGTTCATGCTGAACTCCAACGTGCCGATCAACCGGACGTCGGCCCAGTACGCGTTCGTCCGCAATGTCATGCAACAGTCGCCGACCCGATGCACGATGGCGGTGCTCCATCATCCGTTCGAGAGCTCCGGTATCAACGGTCCGACGCCCAGCCTGCGCGACATGTGGGAACTGATGTACAACCTTGGCGGCGACGTCGTCGTTGCCGGTCACGATCATCTGTATGAGCGGTTTGCGCCGACGGATCCGTCCGGCCGCCGCGATGACGTGAAGGGCATCCGCCAGTTTACGGCCGGGACCGGCGGCGCGCCGTTGTACCACCGCGTGCGCTTCGCGCCGAATTCCGAAGTAATGATCGCCAACTGGGGCATCCTTCGCCTCAAGCTCGACCCCGCGCTCTACGAGTGGACGTTCATGGACACGACCGGCAACGTCCTCGACCGCGGCCTCACCGTCTGCCACTGACCGTCGACCGTTGAACGACCTGTCGTCGATCCTCGAAAAATATTGGGGGTACCACTCGTTTCGCCCGCTCCAGCGCGAGGCGATGGAAGCGGTGCTCGGGCGCCGCGATTCGCTGCTGGTGCTGCCCACTGGCGGCGGCAAGTCGATTTGTTTTCAGGCGCCCGCGGTCGTCGCTGACGGGCTCGCGGTCGTCGTCTCCCCGCTGATCTCGTTGATGAAGGATCAGGTCGACACGCTGGTCGGCAACGGCGTACCGGCCGCCTGTTACAACAGCTCGCTGCCGTCGGAGCAGAAGAGCGACGTGACGCGCGGGCTCCGCGAGGGCCGCTTCCGTCTCCTCTACGTCGCCCCGGAGCGTCTGGTCGGCGATGGCGGCGACGGGTTCCTGAATGTCCTGTCGACGCGGCCGGTCAGCTTCATCGCGGTCGACGAGGCCCATTGCATCAGCCAGTGGGGACACGACTTCCGCCCTGAGTACCGGCAGCTGGCGCGCCTGCGCGAGCGGTGGCCGGACATCAGCCTGCACGCCTACACCGCGACCGCGACGTCGCGGGTGCGGCGCGACATCGTCACGCAGCTCGGGCTGCGAGACGCAGTTGAACTGGTCGGATCGTTCGATCGACCGAACCTGGTGTACCGCGTCCTCGCGCGCTCGTCGATCAAGCAGCAGATTCTCGAAGTGCTCGAACGTCACCGCGGACAGGCCGGCATCATCTACTGCTCGTCGCGGCGCGAGGTCGATGCGCTGGCGCAGTGGCTGCAGGACACCGGCTGGCGGGCGCGCCCCTACCACGCCGGCATGCCGGACGATGTGCGGCATCGTAACCAGGATGCGTTCCTGAACGAAGAGATCGACCTGATCGTCGCAACCGTCGCATTCGGCATGGGCATCGATCGTTCGGACGTGCGCTTCGTGATCCACGCCGGCGCGCCGCAATCGCTCGAGCATTACCAGCAGGAATCCGGCAGAGCGGGCCGCGACGGACTCGAAGCCGAATGCGTATTGATCGCCTCCGGCGCCGACTTCCTGAAGTGGCGGATGATGCTCGAGAAGAACGGCGAGCTCTCCGATGCGCGGCGCGGCCTGTTGCGTGACATGGAGCGTTACGCGGCCAGCATCGGCTGCCGCCACAAGCGCCTGGTCGGCTATTTCGGAGAAGCCTTTACGAAAGATGACTGCGGCGCCTGCGACTATTGCCTGGGCGAGCTCGAAATGGTCGGCGATGCGATCACCATCGCGCGCAAGATCCTGTCCTGCGTGGCGCGGGTCGGCCAGCGGTTCGGCGCCGCGCATGTCACCAATGTGCTGCGCGGCAGCGACAGCGAACACGTGCGATCGCGTGGCCATCAACAGTTATCCGTGTTCGGTTTGATGAAGGATGCGACGATCGACGAGCTGCGCGGCTACATCGACCAGCTGTTAGGGCATGGCCTGCTGCAGCAGGCCGGCGACGAGTATCCGATCCTGCAGATCACCGCCGATGGCCACGCGCTGTTGAAGGACGGCGCGGCGGCGCCCGAGTTCTCGCTGGCGAGGCAAAAGCGCCCGGATCGCCGCGGCCCGAAGCGTGCGCGCGTCGAGACGGAAGGCTGGGAGGGTGTCGATCGCGATCTCTTCGAAGAGCTGCGCGTCCTACGCCTCGAGATCGCCCGCCGTCGCCGCGTGCCGCCCTACGTCATCTTCCACGACACCACCCTGCGTGAGATCGCCCGCTCGAAACCGAAAACGAAGGACCAGCTCAGGCACGTCTACGGCGTCGGCGATCGCAAGGCCGACGATCTCGGCGATCTGGTGCTGGCCGTCGTCGGCCGCGCGAATTAGCGAAGCCGCACGCGCCAGGCGCCACGCCCGTGCGTGAACGCAAACAGGTACGTGCCCCCGGGACCCTTCACCGTCGACAGCCACATCGTGACCGCGGGACCGAAACCCGTTTCTTCGGCCATCCACGTCCGCCCGGCGTCGATCGAGACCATGACGCCAAGATCGGTGCCGAGATACAGGCGTTGCGGCTCGTCCGGATCAACCGCGATCGCGTGCACCGGGATATCCGGGAGGCGATTGGCGCCGCTGCCATCGATGCTCGCCCAGCTTTCGCCGCCATCGACGCTGCGGTAAACGTGGGCGCCGCCGAAATTACCGTAGGTCGCATACAGGACGTTGACGTCGCGTGGATCGAATGCAACGGACGTCACCCAGCCGGCGCGCGGCCGCACCGCGCGTGAGGTGATGGCGCCGGGCGCATCGGTCCCGTTGCGCGTCCAAGCGATGTCGCCTTTATGGGTGCCGGCGAGGATGTGGCCAGAGTTGTGCGGCGACACCGCAATCGCGCTGACCACGCCGCCATCCGGCATGCGCGTCATCGGCGCCTTCGACCAGTTGTTGGCGTCGATCGTTCGATAAAGATACTCGCCGCCGAGCCACAACACCGACGGCAGCCGCGGATCCATCGTGAACGGCGTCACGAACAGAAAGTTGGCCTCCGGTCCCAGGGTCGACGACACGATCGCATCGAGACCGTTGCGCATCGGCACGAAGCTGGTGCCGCCATTGATCGACCGCGCGATGTTCGACCACTGGAACTCCACAAACAGCGTGCGCGGGTCCGCCGCGTTGACCGCCGTGAAGCCGCCGTCGCCACCATAGATGGGGCGCCAGCCATCGGGTCCGGCCGCATCGCTGCCGAGCAACGTGCCGTTGTCCTGCGTGCCACCGACGTACTGCACGCCGTCGGGAAATGCGGTGCCGTGGTAAAACTGCGTGACGCCATAGCCGCGATTCAGCGACGACCACCTGATGCCGACGCCGCCGCCGTCGCAGGTTGCGCGCGGCCCGGTTCCGACCGCGGCGCGCGCGTTCGCCGTTCGATAGATGCCGCCGTCATTGCCAATCAGCACGGTTTGATTCGAGGTGCCGTCGTAGCCGGGATGAAAACTGATCGCGTGCTGGTCGACGTGTACCGACGATGGTCCGGAACCCCAGTTGGCCAGCCCCCACGTACGTCCGCCGTCATCGGAACGAAACCAGTCGACGCCGGCCGCCCACACGCGGTTGGCATCGAGCGGATCGACGGCAATGATGTTGTTGTACCAGCCCATGTTGACGATCTGCGGCGTTTGCGTTGGTGCGCAGGCGCGGATGTTGGCGGCGGCCGGATTGGTCAGTAGCAGCGTGTGCAGGTAAGTCGCGTCCTGGTTGGTGACGCGCGCTTCCCAGCTGCCCGCGACACCGCCGCGTTCGGATCGGAACACCGCGAGGAGTCCCTGCTGATAATTGCCGCCCGGCCCGGCGACGTTGCTGGCCGCGAGGGCGTAGACCACGTCGGGACTCGACGGCGCAATCGCCAGCGACGTGCGGCCCATGCTGGGATCGCGCAGCACGACTTCGACGTCCGATCGCGTGGCGGCGGTTGGAAAACGATAGACGGTGCCCTGATCGTAGGAACCGCACGCCGCGAACAGCACGTCTTCTTGGCGATCCGGGCGCATCGCCAGGTCGAGGCAGCCACCGCGAACGCTGGTTTCGAGCAGGCGTGCCCAGGTCGTACCCGCATCCGTCGATCGCCACACTCCCGTACGGGTCGCCGCGTAGATCCGCTGCTTGTCGTTCACACCGAACTCGAGATCGTTCACCCACAGGAAATCCGCGGTGTTCGTCGCAGGCAGCTGTTGCCAGGTGCCGCCGCCATTGCGCGTCACGAAGATGCCGTTGCCGCGCAGCGGCAGCCCGGTTCCGCGAATTTCCTCGCGAAGATGCCCTTCGCCGGTGCCGGCGTACATCACGTCAGGGCGCGCCGGATCGATCAACAGCGCGTTGACGGCGATGTTCGTCAGTCCATCGCCCGCAGGCCGCCAGGTCGTCCCGTTGTCGTCGCTTTTCCACATGCCGCCGGAGACACCCGCCGCGAAAATCGTCGTCGGCACCAGGGGGTGGAACCTGACGACACGCGTGCGGCCGCCGATGTTGCCGGGGCCGAGCGGAGTCCACGTGTCGAGCACCGCCGTCGCGCTGACGCGCTGTCCGGCCGCGACCACGCGGCTGCCTTCGATCCAGACCCGTGCGGCATCCTGGCCGGTCGGGATCGGCCGGCCGATTCGTGAGGCGAATCGTGACAGCCCTTCGACGTGCCGGACAGCGGCGGCGTACAGCGCCGGCATGCTCGAGCCGTCGGAAGGTGCACGCCGCTGCACATCCTGCCACGCCGCGGCGTCGGGCTCGTCGAAACGACCCGCAGCGCTGGCATCGTCAGCCGGTGGACGAATGCGGGCCAGCAGGCCGAGTATCAACGCCGCGGTGACGATGAGCCAGGGGTGATGAGCGCGCATGGGCCGCAAATTCTTCCACATATCGGCGGGTTTTGCCTTGTCCTTCATCCTGTCGCGAGCTTCAGGCGGAGGGATGATAGAGCGCTATCAACTTCTTGCTGTCCGTTTACGTCCAAGACTATGTAGAATTTCTGCATAGGGTGACGCGCCGGCCACACCCTGTGGCGAGCCGTGACTCTTGAACGCACGGCGTACGCCGCGGAGGCGGGCATGAGACGACTCAGTATCACGACCGTTCGTGTGCTTCAGGCCATTGCTGACGGCTATCAGTACGGGTTCGACATCATCGACCAGACCGGCTTGCCAAGCGGGACGGTGTACCCCGCATTGAGCCGCATCGAACGTGATGGGCTGGTCAAGTCGGCGTGGGAGAGCGACGCCGACGCGCATGCCGAGGGCCGTCCCGCGCGCCGCTATTACAAGCTCACGGCGCATGGCGTTACGGCACTAGCCGAAGCCGCGGCGTTCTATCGCGCGCTGCTGCCTGCCAAACCGCGAACTGCAAGGGGGTAGTGATGCTGCGCTGGTGCGATGTTGTCCTCCGCGCGGCGTCGCCGCTCGTGCCCTTCGACATTCGCCAGGAATGGCTGCGCGAGTGGCGCGCCGAGTTCGCGTATTCGTCGTCGCGCGCGGCCCGCGCCGGGCGCCGTCTATCAATCGCGTGCGCGATGCGCGCGCTTGGCGCCGTGGCCCATGCCGCATGGCTGCGTTGGGATCGATGGAGAGTGGAGATGATCATTCAAGACATCAAGCACGCGTGGCGTTCGCTCGCGCGCAAGCGGAGCTTCACGGTGGTCGTCGTGTTGACCCTCGCGATCGGGATCGGCGGCACCGCAGCGATTTTCGGTGTGGTCAACGCCGTGCTGCTGCGTCCGCTGCCGTATCCCGACCCCGATCGCGTCGTCCGGGTTTACAAGACGCAACGTGCGCAGCCCGATCGCGTCGGCGGTACGGTTTCACCGCCCGACTACGACGACTGGCGTCGCGACAACCAGTCGTTCACCGAAGTGGCGGGCTACCTCACCAACTCGCTGGCGTTGACCGGTCATGGTGAGGCGGAGCAGATCGTGTCGGCCGCGGTCACCGGCGGATTTTTCGACGTGCTGGGCGTGCCTCCTCGGCTTGGCCGCGCCATTGCCACGTCAGATGATCCCGCAGGCTCGCGTGACGTCGTGGTGATCAGCCACGCGCTGTGGACACGCCGCTTCGGCGCCAATCCTTCACTGGTGGGACAACAGATTGTGCTTGATGCCGTCCCGCACGAGGTCATCGGCGTGATGCCGGCAAGCTTTCAGTTTCCGCTGCGATCCGAGCTGTGGGTGCCGCTTCGATTTTCGCAGCGCGATCTCGAAACGCAGCGCGGGGCGCATTACATCGAAGTGATTGGCCGGCTGCGGCCTGATGTGCCGTTGGATCGCGCGCGTCAGGACATGCGCGCGGTGGCGGCGCGGCTGGCCGCGAATTACCCGCGGACCAATCGCGAGACATCCGCGTCCGTACATCCGCTTCGCGAGGGACTGGTCGGCAACATACGACAGTCGATGTTCGTCCTGCTTGGCGCCGTCGGGCTGGTCCTGTTGATCGTGTGTGTCAACGTGGCCAGCCTCATCTTGCTCAGGTCGGTCGGCCGCGGGCGCGAGCTCGCGGTTCGCGTGGCGGTCGGTGCAGGCCGGGCGACCCTGATTCGATCGCTGCTGATCGAAAGCCTCCTCCTTGGTATCGCCGGCGGCGCTGTCGGTCTCGTGCTCGCGTACTGGGCAACCACCGCGATCGCTGCGATGGATCCGTCGATCGGCGTGCCGTTGTTGAATCAGACCCGGCTTGACGCGACCGTCGTGATGTTTACGATGGCGGTCGCGATCGTCGCCGCGCTCGTCTTCGGGACGCTGCCCGCCTGGCAAGCGTCAGCGGTCGGCGACGTCGTCACCCGGATTCGCGAAGAGGGTGGCAGCACGACTGGCGATCCGAAACGGCAGCGCCTGCGCAGTCTGTTGATCGTCGGAGAGACGACCCTGGCGGTCGTGCTGCTGGTCGGTGCCGGGTTGCTGGCGCGCAGCTTCGAGCGGCTGCTGGCCGTCGATCTCGGCTTTTCTACTGCCGGCGTCCAGACGTTTGGTATCTCGTTGCCGGATTCCAAATACGCACAACCGCTTCAGCGTCAGGCGTTCGTCGAGACGTTGCTGACGCGCGCGGCGGCGATTCCCAATGTCGAATCTGCGGGCGCGGTGTTCGGCCTGCCGCTGACGAACTTCCGCTTCGGCATCACGGCGACGAGCCGCGATGGCGTAGCGCTGTCGGACGAAGAGCAGGATCAGCTCACGCTGCAGGTCCGGCTGGTGACCCCTGATTATTTCAAGACGATGGGTATTCGGGTGGTGAAGGGGCGGGGCTTCACGTCATCCGATCGAATGGGCGGCGCGTTGGTGGCAATGCTGAACGAAACCGGAGCGTCGCGCGTCTGGCCGAAGGACGATCCGCTCGGCCGTTCGCTGGAAGTCGGGACGCGGTTCGGGCTTGGCGGGTCACGTGCAGGAGGCGTCATCGTCGGAATCGTTCGTGACGTGCACGACCACGGGCCGTCCTCTCGAGTGGCGCCGACGTTGTATCTGCCGCACGCGCAATGGCCGGACGGCAGCGTCGCGATTGTCGCGAAAGCGCGCAATGGCGATCCGTCTTCGCTGGTCCAGCCGCTGCGCGCAGTGCTGCAGGAGCTCGATTCGGATGTGCCGATGTCGGCAGTGCGATCGATGGATCAGATCGCAGCTACGTCGATTGCGCAGCCGCGTTTGTATCTCGTGCTGATCGCGACGTTCGCAACCACGGCGATGCTGCTTGCCGCCATCGGACTTTACGGTGTGCTGGCGTACGCGGTCGGCCAGCGGACTCGGGAGATCGGCATCCGCCTGGCGCTCGGTGCCAACCGTAGTGAAGTGACTGGCATGGTCATGCGGCAGGCCGGACGGTTGGCATTCGCGGGTGTGGCACTGGGATTGTTGGGCGCTGTCGCGGCAAGCCGGTTACTCCGCGCGCAGCTGTTCCAGATCGCGCCGACGGATGCCTACACCTATGCGGCGGTCGCATTGGGATTGTCGGTGGTCGCGTTGATCGCCAGCTGGATTCCGGCTCGGCGCGCCGCGCGCATTGATCCACTCACCGCACTCCGTCATGATTGACGGATGACCGATCTTGCCGGCTTCGAGTGGAGCACGCCGTTCATTGCCGATGCCTGCGTGCAGCTCGCGCTGCCGGTGCGGGTGGGCCCGCCGCACCTGACGTGCAATATCCCGCACTCCCGGATCGCCGGACCGGCGCGTCCGGCCCGACACGCCGGCAGCACTGACGTGTTTCTCGAGGCCATCGCGGGATCGCGGAAGGGCGACGTCCTGGTCATCGACAACGGCGGCCGTCTCGACGAGGGGTGCATTGGCGATCTGGTGGTCGGCGAAGCGTTCATGAGCGGCGTCGCCGGCACGGTGTGCTGGGGCGCCCATCGCGACAGTGCCGCGATTCTGGCGATCGGCGCGCGCGTGTGGAGCCTCGGCACCTGTCCCAATGGCCCGCTCGAACTCCGGCGCCGTCACGAGACCGCGTTGCTGGCGGCCAACGTCGGCAAGGTCACGGTGACGCTCGAAGATTATGTCTTTGCTGATGAGGACGGCGTCGTCGTGGTGGCCACGGCCGATCTCGAGCGGGTCGTCGCTACCGCGAAGGACATCGCGGCCCGTGAGCTCGCACAGGCATCGAGGCTGCTCGCCGGTGAACCGCTGCGAACGCAGTTCGATCTCGACGGCTACCTCATCAAGCGTCATGCCGATCCGAACTACACCTTCCGCGACCACCTGAAGACGTTCGGCGGCGCGATCGAAATCTGACCGCCGCGTAATCGTTCCAGACGCGGCTCTCGTCCAATACGGGCGGAGGGCAGCGCATGTTCCAGGACCTTCGCTACGGGCTTCGCCTGATGGCGCGGCGGCCGGGGTTTGCCGCCATTGCCGTGGCCACGCTCGCGCTCGGTATCGGCTCCACCACCGCCATTTATGCCGTGACCGATCGCGTGTTACTCCGGCCGGTCGCCTATGCAGACCCCGACCGCCTTGCGGTGATTTGGGAAACGTCGCCGGCCATCCCGTTGCCGGTGATGTACGCATCGCCGCCGAATCTCTACGAATGGCAGAAGCGCTCGCGCACCTTCTCGTCGATGGGCGCTTTCCAATGGCGGGACGTGACGCTTGGCGGCGCCGAGCCCGAGCGGATTCGAGCGGCGCGTGTGACGGCGGGCCTCCTGCCGACGCTCGGCGTTCAACCTCAGATCGGGCGGTGGTTTCTTCCTGAGGAAGACCGTGCCAATGCGCGCCCTGTCGCGGTGATCAGCGATCGCCTGTGGCGTCGCCGCTTCGCACACGTTCACAACATTGTCGGCCGCACCGTACCGATAGACGGCGTACCCACCGAAATCATCGGCGTCATGCCCGCAGATTTTGAATGCCCGCCCGGCATTGTGCTGCGCGGTGCGCCTTCGGCTGAACGGGCCGAACTGTGGATCCCGCACGGCACCAATCTCGAGGCCGGCCAGCGCGGCGCGCATTACCTCACCGTCATCGGCCGCCTGGCGCCAAACGCCACGGCGGAATCGGCCGAACGCGAAATGGTTGGCATCCAGGAACAGATCGAGCGCGATTTTCCTGATTACCGCGCGTGGCGCGCGCGCGTCGTTCCGCTGGTCGAGCAGGTGACCGCAACGTCGAGGCGGGCGGTAGGCCTGCTGGTGGCAGCGGTCGGTTTCGTGCTGCTGCTCGCATGTGCGAACGTGGCGAACCTGCTGCTGGCGCGCGGCGTGGGGCGCCGCCGGGAATTCGCGATTCGAACGGCGCTCGGCGCGGGCCGCGGGAGACTCGCCACCCAGGTCATCCTCGAATCCATGGCGCTCGCCATTGTCGGCGGCGCGTCGGGGTTACTGCTCGCCGCCGCGCTGGTCCGGTTGATTGCTCTCCTTGGACCGGCGTCGATTCCGGGACTGCAAGAGGTCACGCTTGACGCGCGCAGCGTCGTCTTTGCGGCGGCGGCGTCGATGCTGTCCGCCGTGCTGGCTGGTGCCATTCCCGCGTTTGGAGTCATGCGCACGCGGCTTGCCGGATGGCTCGCCGATCGATCCGGTGCCGCCGGTCCGGCCGGCTACCGCGCGCAGCAATCGCTGGCCGTCGGCCAAATCGGCCTGGCCGTCGCGCTGCTGGTGACCGCGGCGCTGCTCGTTGAAAGCTTCCGGCAGCTTCGTGCCACCGATCCAGGCTTTCAGCCCTCGCAGGTGACGACGGCGAAGTTTACGCTGCCGGCATCGCGGTATCCCGATGCGGCTGCGCGCACGCGTTTCGTCGATGCCGTGCTCGCGAATCTTCGGCAGCTGCCCGGAGTGACCGCCGCGGCATTAATCGACGCCGTGCCGGTGGCGGACAACCGTCAGGGAACCTCGTTCGTCCGCCTCGATGGGCCAGCCGCCGATCCGAGCGCATCTCCCAACGCGAATATCGCATTCGTGACCGACGGTTATTTCGAGGCGCTCGGCATCCCGTTGTTGGCCGGGCGGACCTTCACTGCGGAAGACACCAACACGCGTGACCGCGTCATCGTCATCAATCGGCGGCTCGCGCGCCAGGTATTTGGCGACGCTGATCCGATCGGCCGGCGCGTGACCGTCGGCATGTCGACGCAGGCACCATTCCAGGTCGTTGGCGTTGTCGGCGACGAACGGCACACCGGGATGGCGACCGAGGCGACGCCCTCATTCTTCGTCGCCTATCGCCAGGTCCCATCGATGCGCGATTTGGGCATCGTGGTGCGCACGATGGGGACGTCCGCTGAAGCGCTGCGGAACGCCGTCCGCAGCATCGATCCGGATCTCGCGCTGTTTCAGGTGCGGACCATGGACCAGGTGTTGGACGCATCCGTCGCCACGCCGCGTTCCATTGCGTGGCTGCTGTCGGCGTTCGCGTTGTCGGCGTTGGTGCTGGCGGCGATCGGCGTGTTTGGCGTGATGAGCCACGCGGTGAGTCAGCGCACTCGCGAAATCGGCGTGCGGATGGCGATCGGCGCCAGCCCTGTGCGCATGCTCGCGTCGATCCTCGGCGAGGGGATGGCCCAAGTTGGTCTGGGTGTCGTGCTGGGCGCGGTGTTGTCGCTGGTTCTGGCGCGGCTGCTGTCTGGCCTGCTGTTCGGCGTCAGCGCTGTCAGCGTGTCGCCGTATTTCATTGTCGCGACCCTCCTCGGTGCGGTGTCGCTGATTGCATGCGCGGTGCCGGCGCGCCGTGCGATGCGCGTCGATCCGGCGACGGCATTACGAGGCGAGTGAGTCGCGCGTTGCGCTTCGCGTTAGCGCAGCGTTGCGTTCACGTTCGGTGTCACGTCGAGGTTTGCCGGCGTCCGAGCGAGCGGGCTTCGCGTCGGGGCGACCGCCGCCGCCGGCCTCAGGCGTGACACTGACGTTCCCAACGTAACTTGAAAGTTGAAACTTCGAACTTTCAACTACAATGCCACTCGCATCCCCTGATGACGCGCCAGTACTGTCATGTCGGCTCCCGCACAATCGCGTATCTCGACTCAGCTCCCAAGAGCAATCTGCGAGCTCTGGTGTTGCTGCATGCGTTTCCGATTGGCGCGAATCTCTGGGAGCCGCAGATGCGCAACATCCCTGCGGGCTGGCGCCTGATCACGCCCGACCTTCGCGGCTTCGGCGGCAGCACCGAGCTCGATCCGATCGGCGCGATCTCGATTGGCGACTACGCCGCCGACGTCGTCGACCTGTTGCAGGAGCTTGGCATCAGGAAGGCGGTGATCGGCGGGTGTTCGATGGGCGGCTACGCGGCATTGGCGCTGTACCAGACGTCGGCGCATCTGGTCGAGGGCTTGATTCTTGCCAATACGCGCGCCGGCGCTGATTCGCCCGAAGCGAGGGCCAACCGGCGCAACATGCTCGCGCTGGTCGATCGCGAAGGCCCGTCGGGCGTTGCGCGTGACATGATGCCGAAGCTGCTCGGCGCGACCACCCGCGAGACCAACCCCGAGGCAGAAGCGACGATCCGGAGACTGATCAAGCAGCAGTCACCGCTCGCCATTCGCAATGCCGTTCATCGCATGATGCACCGGCCGGACTCGACACCGCTGCTAGCTCAAGTGTCGGTACCGACGCTTGTGATCACCGGCGAAGAAGATGAGATGATTCCAGTAGACGAATCGCGGCGAATGGCGGCAGCCATTCGTGGCGCGACGCTGGTAATCATTCCGCGGGCGGGTCATCTGGCGAACCTGGAGCAGCCGGACGTATTCAACGACGCCGTCGCCGCGTTTCTCAAGACGGTGTAACCCATGAAGGTCGCGGCCTTAGTCCTGGTCGCCGCGCTGAGCGGAGCCGCTTCCGCCTTTGGCAGCGACGGCGGGCAGTTTTACCAGAGCAAGATCGACGCGCTGCATCGCCCCTACGACGAGATTCTCGATCTCTACGTTCGAGACGGCCTCGTCTATTACTTCGCGTTGCGGCAGGAGCGAGGCAAGTTCGATCGCTACGTGCAGTCGCTCGGCGAGGTCTCTGCAGAGACTCTCAACGGCTGGCCGCGCGAGCGGCAAATCGCCTACTGGATCAACGCCTACAACGCGTTCGTCCTGCGAACGGTGATCGACAGCTATCCGATTCGCGGCCGGTCCGCTGACTATCCGTCCAACAGCATCCGCCAGATTCCCGGCGCGTTCGAGCGACGGACGTTCCGCGCCGGCGGTCGCATGGTGACGCTGGACGCGATCGAAAAAGACATCATCGCCCGGCTCGGCGAACCGCGGGCGCTGCTGGCGCTGGCGCGCGGCGCCGTCGGCGGCCCGCGCCTCAAGAGCGAGGCGTATACCGCCGAGCGGCTCGAGATGCAGTTGTCGGCGATGGTGAACGAGCTGGTGACGCGGCGGGAGATGGTGTTCGTCGACGTCGGCGCGGAGCGCCTCTCCGTCAATCCGCTGTTTTCGTGGCGCGAGGACGCTTTCGCGACGCTTGCTGAACGGGCGCCCTCGGTCTACGGGTCGCGCAGTCCGCTTGAACGAGCCGTGATCAGCTTGATCGAACCGCTGTTGGTTCGTACCGAGGCGGAGTTTCTCCGCAAGAACGCCTTTCGCATGGTGTTTCACGCTTTCGACTGGCGATTGAACGACCTCACGGGACGCTGACCCAATGGATCTTGGACTGGCCGGAAAGGTCGCGATCGTCACCGGCGGCAGCCGGGGCCTTGGCTTCGCCGCCGCGCAGTCGCTGATTGCCGAGGGGGCGCATGTCGTGGTGTGCGCGCGAGGCGCTGACGCGCTCACCCGCGCGGCTGCCGCGCTGGCGCGATCGGCGGTCGGCGGTGCGCAAGTCGTCCCTGTGGTCGCCGACCTGTCCGTCGAGAGCGGCCCCAGAACGGTCATCGACGCGGCGGTGGCGCAGTTCGGCCGCCTCGACGTGCTGGTCAACAACGTCGCGACCGCGAAGGGCGCGGACATCGAGTCGACGACGGATGCCGAATGGCAGGAGGCGTTCGATCAGACGCTGTTTCCGGCGATCCGGATGTCGCGGTTGGCGGTGCCGCACCTGCGCCGGCATGCCGGCGGGGTGATTGTGATCGTCTCGTCGATCTTCGGCCGTGAGGCCGGCGGCCGGATGACCTACAACGCCGTCAAGGCCGCGGAGATCAGCATGACGAAGTCGCTTGCGCAGCAGCTCGCGAAGGATCAGATCCGCGTCGTGTCGGTGGCGCCGGGTTCGATTCTGTTCGAGGGCGGATCGTGGTGGAAGCGCCAGCGGGCCGATCCCGAGGGCATCGCGCAATTCGTCAAGCAGGAGCTGCCGTTTGGACGGTTCGGTACGCCGGACGAAGTCGGATCGGTGATCGCCTTTCTGGCGTCGCCGAAAGCAAGCTGGATCAGCGGGACTACCGTGGTAGTGGACGGTGCTCAGTCGCGGATGTTCTGAACCACAGGTAATAGACCGGCAATCCCAGCAACACCACGCCAAACGTGATCGAGGTCCACTTCGGATCGGTGATCAGCGCGTTGACGACCAGGTAGATCGCCGCCGCGATGAACACCGCGGGCACGAACGGGTAGCCGATGACCTTGTACGGCCGGTTGAGGTGCGGTTGTTTTTTGCGCAGCGTGTAGATCGCGGCCACGCTCAACGCATAGAACGGCCACATCGCCAGCACGAACGTGTCGGTCAGCTGCTCGAAGGTTTGCGTCATCACCATCGCCACGCCGAGCACACACGCCAGCGAAATCGCGACATGCGGCGTCTTCCACGTCGGATGGACCCGGGCAATCGGCTCGAACAGCAGCCGGTCGTCGGCCATTGCAAAGAAGATTCGCGGCGATGCCAGCATGCTGCCCATCAGCGATCCGAAGGTCGAGATCATCACGATGACCGACACGAACGACACGCCGGCGCGTCCGAACAGCGCCCCCATGGTATCGGCGGAAATCAGCCGGGACTGGGCCATCACGCCGATCGGGTTGATATACAGGTAGGCGGCGTTGGCGGTCAGGTAGATCGCGATGATCAGCAGCGTGCCGATGATGATCGCGCGCGGCAGGTTCCGCTGCGGATCCTTGACCTCGCCGCTGGCAAACGTCAAATCCGCGAAGCCGTCATAGGCCCACATCACCGAGATCAGCGCCAGGCCGAACACGCCGGCATCGACCGCGGCGCCCGTTGAGGCGAAGTTGTCGAACGAGCCGCCGACCTGGCCGCCCATCAGGAACGAGGCGACCACCAGCAGCGTGAGCGCTCCGAACTTCGCGAGCGTCGAGATGCCGGCGAACAGTGCGCCAAGCTGCACGCCTACGATGTTCGTGGCGCCGGCGAAGATAATGGCGCCGGCCGCGAGGTAGTCGGCCCACTCTGGATGCACGGCGGGATCCTGGCCGATGACCCGCAGGAAGTATTCGCCGAACACCGAGGAGATGCCGCCGAGCGCGGCCGCGCGAATCAGCACCAGCTGCGCCCACCCATAGAGGAACCCGAACGGGCGTCCCCATCCCTCGCGCAGGTAGACATACATGCCGCCGGTCTCGGGCATCGACGCGGACAGCTCCGCGAACGCCAGCGCGCCGCACAGCACGATCAGGCCGCCGAGGATCCAGACGCCCATCATCAACATCGGCTCGGGCACGCGAGTCGCGATGCTGGCCGGCGTCCGGAAGATGCCGCCGCCGATCGTGATGCCGATCACGAGACCGATCGAGCTCCACAGTCCGAGCCGCCTGACGAGTGTCGCCATGAGTGAGGGGATACTATCAGACCGCGCTGCGTTAGAATCCGGTCATGCTCCGAACCGCATACCGCATTGTCATCGCGTTGTCGTTCACCGCAGCCGCGGCGCCGGCATGGGCGCAGGAACCGGGTGCGCCAGATGTCGAGGGCTGCAAACCGTCGCCGCTGGTGTCGCGCATGACGGGGTGCCAGATCTACGAGTGTTCGGTCAAGGACTTCGACGCCTGGGACGTCGTCATCAACAAGGCCGGCGAGACCAAGTCGCTCGAAGGCTCTGGCGATCACATCAAGTTCGCGTGCCCCGCCAACGTGTCGCACCTGCAGCTGCAACGGAATCTCGAAGCGGCGCTGCAGAAAGCCGGCTACAAAGTCGTGTTCAGCGGGCGCCACGAGACTCACGATCGTGCTGCGATCACTGCCCAGAAAGGCGCGCAGTGGGTCTTCGTCCAGCTTGGTGATTTCAACGAGTTTCCGATCTACGAGCAGACGACGGTCGTCGTGAAAGAGATGACACAGGAGATGTCGGCGACCGCGCAGGCGATGTCCGACGCGATCGCCAAGAGCGGCAAGCTCGATGTCTACGGCATCACGTTCGCGACCGGGCAGGCGACCCTCACCGCCGCGTCAAACCAGGTGCTCAGTGACCTGCACGCGGTTCTGGTCGCCAACCCCGATTGGCGGCTGCGCATCGAAGGCCACACCGACAACGTTGGCGACAAGGCCGCCAACCTCAAGCTCTCGAACGCCCGTGCCGCTGCAGTCGCCGCATGGTTGACGGGAAAAGGCATCGACGCTGCACGCCTGACGACGGCCGGTCTGGGCGATACCCAGCCCGTGGCCGACAACGCGACCGAAGACGGCCGCGCCAAAAATCGACGCGTGGTCCTGATCAAGCAATAACTTCCGCAGACGACCGGCAATGTTCGTGTCAGGCACCAACCATGGCGGCAATGGTTGGTGTCAGGCACCAACCGTGCCGCGAAGTACAGGTTGGTGTCAGGCACCAATCGTGCCGGCAATGGTTGGTGTCAGGCACCAATCGTGCCGAAGGCTGAAGACCAAAGTCGATTCACTCTTTATTCGCCTTTCACCAATTGATCGTGTAGGATTTCACACGATTACTCATGGCTTTACCGGCGCGGCGACCTCACGAACACAAGCAGGTGGCGCTGCACAGCGCGCTGCAGGTCCTCAACTCGGGCGGCGAGCTCGACCGTCCGGATACGCCCGATGAAGTAGTCACGGCCGTCCGACGGTTGCCGGCCATCGAGGCGGCCTACGCGCCATTTCCAGAGCAGATCGATCCGCGCATCAAGGACGCCTTCGCCACGCGCGGTGTGCATCAGCTCTACACGCATCAGGCGGAAGCGTTCGCCCACGTCGCGGCCGGCAAGCAGGTCGTGATCACCACGCCCACCGCATCCGGCAAGACGCTTTGCTACAACCTGCCGGTGCTCGATCGCATCCTCAAGAACCCATCCACGCGCGCGCTCTATCTGTTTCCGACCAAGGCGCTGGCGCAGGATCAGATGGCCGAGCTGCACGAGCTGACCAAGACGATCGGCGAGGTCGGCGGCGACGCGATTGGTGTGCATACCTACGACGGCGACACGCCGCAGGATGCGCGGCGGACGATCCGCGCCAAAGCGCACATCGTGTTGAGCAACCCGGACATGGTGCACTCCGGCATCCTGCCGCACCATCCGCGATGGGCGAAGCTGTTCGAAAATCTTCAGTTCGTCGTGATCGACGAGCTGCACGCCTATCGCGGCGTGTTCGGCAGCCATCTGACGAACGTGCTGCGCCGCCTGCAGCGCATCTGCCGCCATTACGGATCGAATCCGCAGTTCATCTGCTCCTCGGCAACGATTGCCAATCCCGCCGAGCTCGCCGAGCGGCTTGCGGAGAAGCCCTTTGAGCTCGTATCGCAAAGCGGCGCGCCGCGCGGCGAGAAGTTTTTCGTGTTCGTGAATCCTCCTGTCGTCAATCGGGAGCTCGGAATCCGGCGCTCGTATATTGCCGAGTCGCGGCGCGTGGCGGGAGAATTCCTGCGCCGCAACCTGCAGGTGATCGTGTTCGCGCAAAGCCGGTTGTCGACCGAAATTCTCACGACCTACCTCAAGGAGGATTTCGAGGACGTGCCCGGCATGCCCGAGCGCATCCGCGGCTATCGCGGCGGCTATCTGCCGCTGCGCCGGCGCGAGATCGAAAAAGGATTACGCGCCGGTCAAGTGCGCGGCGTGGTCTCGACGAACGCGCTCGAGCTCGGCATCGACATCGGTGCGCTCGATGTGTGCGTGATGGCAGGCTACCCAGGCACCATCGCCTCGACCTGGCAGCGCGCTGGCCGGGCCGGACGACGCACCGGGCAATCGGCGGCGGTGATGGTGGCGTCGAGTGCGCCAATCGATCAGTTCGTCGCGCGGCATCCTGCGTTTTTCTTCGATGCGTCCCCGGAACACGCGCTGGTCAATCCCGACAACCTGCACATCCTCGTCGATCACGTGAAGTGCGCGGCGTTCGAGCTGCCGTTCACGACCGACGAGACCTACGGTCAGGTCAACGTTCAGGATGTCCTCGGCGTGTTGCAGGAATCGGGGCTCATTCACCGTTCCGGAGGCGATGACGGGGAGGGGCAGTGGCATTGGACGAGCGAGTCGTACCCGGCAAACGCCGTCAGCCTGCGGTCCGTCTCGTCGGACAACTTCGTGATCACCGATCACACCAACGGCTCGAAGGTCATCGGCGAAACCGATTTCACCAGTGCGCTCTCGATGCTGCATCCCAAGGCCATTTACATGGTCGAAGGAAAAATCTATCAGGTCGAGGAGCTCGACTTCGTCGGCCGTAAGGCGCACGTCAAGGAAGTCGACTGCGATTACTACACGACCGCCATCACCTATACCAAGGTGACGATCCTCGACCGGTTCGCCGAGGACGAGCGCCACGTCGGCCTTCACGGCGAAGTGCACGTCGTGTCACGTGTGGTCGGCTTCAAGAAAATTCGCTTCCAGACCAACGAGAACGTCGGCTCGGGCGAGCTCGATCTGCCCGAACAGCAGATGCACACCACGTCGTACTGGCTCGAGATTCCACCGTCGATCGTCAGCGCGCTGCCTTACGCTGCGGACGATCGGCGTGATGGCGTAATCGGCCTGGCGTTTGCCATAAAGCAGGTAGCGCAGTTGTTGTTGATGTGCGACGCCCGCGACATTGGACTGTCGGTCAACGCCGGCGACAACGACGGGGACGACACGCCGCGAATTTTTCTGTACGACGCTTATCCCGGCGGGATCGGCTTCAGCGCGCCGCTGTGGTCGATGCAGGCGGAGTTGCTGTCGAAGACCAGCGCGCTGATCGCCGGCTGTGACTGCGACAACGGTTGTCCGATGTGCGTCGGACCGATCGGCCAGACCGGTCCGCTGGCCAAAACGGTGGCGCTGCGGATCCTGCAGCATCTGCTGGCGCTGGACGCAACGGCGGCCAATGCGGTGGCGCTGCCGGCCAACGAGGAAGTGCCTTTCTAGGCGATGTCGACGCTCGATCGCCTGCGTGACATCGTCAAGCCGCGCTCGCCGGTCCCGGTCGTCGCCGAGACCGCGGGTGCGGGGCACGACGTCTTCGAGCACCGCTACTCGACGGGCGCCGCTGCGGATTACACGCGCGCCGCTGTCGACCTCGGTGGCGCCCTCGTCCAACGCGCGGAAGGCGTCGTCATTGTCGTCGACCGTGAGTACCGCGCCGACATGCTGCACGGCCGCATGCCGATTGGCGCGATCGCCGACACCATCGATCAGGGCGTGGATGCATTACAGGTGATGGCGCGGGCATGGCCCGCCTCCGCTCCGCCGCCGCCCGCCTTCGCTGCTGCGCCGGCGAACGTCAGCGGTCGTGGCCTGTTGTTTCTCGATCTCGAGACAACCGGCCTGTTCGGCGGCGCCGGAACGCAGGCCTTTCTCGTCGGATGCGCGAGCATCGACGGATCGTCGATTCGCGTCCGCCAGTTCCTCCTTCCCGGCTTCGAGCACGAGCGTGCGCTGCTGGCCGAGGTGCAGGCGTTCGCGGCTGCTCATAGCTCGGTATGCACCTACAACGGCCGTTCGTTCGACGTACCCCTGATGGAAACGCGATTCTTGTTTCATCGCGTCCCGTGCGTCTTCGATGGCGTGCCGCATCTCGACATGCTGCACGCGGCGCGGCGCCTCTGGAAACAGCGGCCGCTGACGATGGGGACGCCGGACCCGGATGAGTCGAGCTGTTCGCTGGCCGTTCTCGAAAAGCAGATCGCCGGCCTGCATCGCGTCGGTGACGTGCCTGGCTACGAGATTCCGTCGCGGTTTTTCCAATTCGTTCGCGACGGCAACGCCCGCCGTCTCGAAGCGGTGCTCGAACACAATCGCCTGGACCTGATCTCGCTGGCCGCCGTGCTGGCGCGCGCCATTACGCTGATCGAGTCAGGGCCGTCGATTGCGGCGACCGCGCAGGAAGCCTACGGGTTGGCTCGCGTCTACGAACGGGCGGGGGCTTACGACAACGCCGAAGCGGCGCTATTGATGGCCATCGGCTTCGCCAAACGGGTCGGTGCCGAGCCCGAGCTGCACGCCGAAGCCTTGCGGCGGCTGGCGTGGATCCGCCGGCGCGATCGACGGCCGCACGAAGCGGCGGAAGCATGGCAGGAGCTCGCCGCGCTGCCGCGATGTGCGGCGGCGCTGCGGCGAGAGGCGAAGGAAGCGCTGGCGATCCATCACGAGCACCGCGTCAAGGATCTGCGGACGGCACGCCAGCACGCGCTCGACCTGCTGATGGATGCCGACGCCCATCACGGCCGGCTGCGCCACCGGCTCGATCGACTCGAGCGCAAGTTGTCCCGCCACACCGCCACGCTGCCGATCCACGATTAGAATTCTGGCCATGGATGCCGCCGACCAGCGCCTCGGTCTCGTGGCGCGTGCCGCGTTGCGACTGACGGCGTGGACCGAGCGGTGGATTCCCGACGCGTTCATCTTCGCGCTGATCGCCACCGTGCTGGTGGTCCTCGCCGCCCTGTTATGGACGCCGTCCTCCCCTGGCGAGGTGATCGACGCGTGGGGCAGCGGCTTCTGGGACCTCATTCCGTTCACGTTGCAGATGTCGCTGATCATCATCACCGGCCACGTGCTGGCGACATCGGCGCCGATGGGGCGTGCGATTCGCGCGATCGCATCGTGGCCGGCCACACCGAAAGGCGCGGTGGCGCTGGTGACGCTGTTCGCGCTGGTCACGTCCTGGTTCAACTGGGGTTTCAGCCTGGTGTTCAGCGCGGTGCTCGGCCGTGAAGTGGCGCGGCGCGTCGAGGGCGTGGACTATCGCGCGCTGGCCGCGGCGAGCGTCCTCGGCCTCGGCAGCATCTGGGCGCAGGGCCTCAGCGGCTCGGCCGCCCTGCAGATGGCGACACCTGGCGCACTGCAGCCGCAGATCCGCGACATTGTTGCCGCTGGCGGAGTGGTGCCCGGCGGCATCATCCCGCTTCGGCACACCATCTTTCTCTGGCAGAGTCTGGTGTCAGTGCTGGTCGAGATCGTTGTGGTGTGCGCGGTGATGTGGCTGGCAGCTCCGCCCGCGAGCAAGGCGCGCACCGCCGCCATGCTGGGCATCGATCTCGGCACGCGCGAAATTCCGCCGTCACCGCGTCCCCCGGCCGTCGCTCCAGGTGCGTGGCTCGAACACTCACCGCTGTTGAATTGGCTGGTGGTCGCGCTCGGTGCCGTGTATCTGTTTCGCTACTTCGGCCGCGCCGCTGAACCGTTGAACGCGCTGACCGTCAACGTGCTGAACTTTTCGTTTCTGATGATCGGCGTCCTGCTGCACAAGACGCCGGCGCGCCTGATGCACGCGTTCCAGGCGGCGACACCAGCGGTCTGGGGCGTGATCCTGCAGTTCCCGTTCTACGCCGGGATCGCCGCGATCATCACGACCACGCACTTGAACGAGCGATTGGCGAACGCGTTTGTCAGCATTTCATCGCGCGAGAGTTTTCCGGCCGTCGTCGCGATCTATTCGGCGGTGCTCGGCGTGTTCGTGCCGTCTGGCGGCTCGAAATGGGTGATCGAAGCGCCGTACGTGATGGCGGCCGCGCACGAACTGAAAGTGCATCTCGGATGGGTGGTCGCCGCCTACGATCTCGGCGAGGCGATCGCGAACCTGTTGCAGCCGTTCTGGATGCTGCCGGTGCTTGGGATGTTCGGCCTGCGCGCGCGCGACGTGATGGGCTACACCTTCATCGTCGCGCTCGCGCTGACCCCGATCGTCATCTTGCTGGTGACGGTGCTCGGCGCGACGCTGCCGTACCCGTTGTGATCAGCTTGGCTTCTTCTTCGCCGCCTTGGCCGTTGCGTCTTTCTTGGCCTTGGCCGCGGTCTTCCGGGCTTCCGAGGTCTGCGCGCCGAACTTCTTGGTGAAGCGGTCGACGCGGCCTTCGGTATCAATCAGCTTCTGACGGCCGGTGAAGAACGGATGGCAGTTCGAGCAGATATCGAGATGCAGATCCTTGCTGGTGCTGCGGGTCTGCCACGTCGCACCGCAGGCGCAATGGACGGTCGTTTCCAGGTATTCGGGATGAATGTTCGGCTTCACGATCGGGTCCTTCCGCCGGGACCGGGGCGTCAGCATCGGAAGCTCGGAGTTCGCAGCCGGCAGTGTTGCCGCTGACCGCTCCGGGCGCGTGTCTGGTAGCCCGCTTACCGGCAATAGAGCGAAACCCCGATCATATCACGCAGACCGCCGCTGGCTCGGCCGCGCCGATTTGCGAGCGCGGGTCGGCTCGCCAACGCTTTCGACTACCTCTGTTGCTTCGCGGGTTTTCGTTTCCTGGTAGTAGAGGCGCGCCGCCTGAAACAGGCCCGTCACCGCAAACCACACCGCCAGGACGCCCAGCGGGATCGAGATCGATTTCGGGTACAGCAGAAACAGCACGCCGAAGCCGAGGAACGCCAGCGAGCTCCAGAACAGGCTGATGGCCTCCGCCGGGCCGACCTCGCGGCGCCGCGTCAGCGCCGCTCCGAGCGTGCGGCCCATGCGGATTGCTCCCGCCGACGCCGCGCGCGCCGTCGTGCGCCGGCGCGTCCGCAGCGCGTCGAAGCGTTCACGCCGCCGCCGCTCGACAACCGGGCGCATCTTGCGCGCCTTCAGCACGACCTCGGTCGAATTCTCGAGATCGCGCTCGAACATCGCCATCATCTGCCGGCCGAAGCGCTCGTCTTCGATGGCGACGTCCATCTCCCAGTTACCGAACCAGCTGTTGATGTTGGCGTTGGTAGAGCCGACGCGGGCCCAGCGGCCGTCGGCGACGGCCGTCTTGGCATGAATCATCGCGCCGTTCCACTCGAAAATGCGTACGCCGCCTTCGAGCAGCGCCCGATAGCCGGCGCGGCTCATCGCGCCGACGCCGAAAACGTCGACGGTGCCCGGCACCAGCAAGCGGACGTCGACGCCGTCCCGCGCGGCCGCGATCAGCGCGTTGATGTACGCCGACACACCGATGAAGTAGGCATCGGTCACCCACAGCGTGTCGCGGGCCACCGAGGCGACCAGCTGGTCGAGCTTGAACACGCCGGCCATGGCGGGCATGGTCGCGATTACGCGGAGCGAGACGTCGCCGGCGGGCTCGATGTCGGTGACGCTGCGCAACTCCTCGGCGGGCACCCGCGAGCCGGTGGTCGCCCACGCTTCGGCGAATGCGGCGTCGACGTCGGCGACCGCCGGGCCTTCGATCATCACCCCCGTATCACGCTGCGCCTCGTGGCCGTCGTCCGTCCAGTCGTCGCCGACGCACAGCCCGCTGACGAACGCGACCCGGCCGTCGATGGTCAGCGATTTGCGGTGATCGCGCGACACCCATCCGAGCGGTGAATCGATCGAGGGATACCCGAAGCTTCGCGCTTCGACGCCGGCTTGCCGCAGCTTGCGCCAGAATTTCGGTCGGGTCTTCAGCATGTTGCCGAACCAGTCGACCAGCAGGCGCACCTTGACGCCCGCCCTGGCGCGCTCGGCAAGCGCGTCGGCAAAGACGTTGCCGATCTTGTCGTCGTGAAGGATGTAGGTCTCGAAGTGGATCCAGTGCTTCGCGTTGTTGATTGCTTCGAGCCACGACGGATAGTTCTCGCAACCATCCTTGAGCAGACGTACCGCATTGCCGGGGACCAGCGGCGCGCCCGCGGTTCGCGAGAATGCCTGATCGGCGAGCAGCTGAAGCGGACGGCTCACATCTGGATCTTATCGCGACGGCACGCGATCGTCCGCACCGGCTGCGATGGTTTAGGATGGGCGGCACGGTCGACACGTGCTGAAGAGGTTATGGCGTCGCGGTGAACCGCAGGATCCGGTGCCGGCGGTGACGCCAGGCTCGAAGGAAGACTACGCACGGAGGCGCAGTGCCGTTGCCGCGCGCGCCACGGTCGAGGCGTTTCTGCAGCGTCTGGACCACCCGGTGCCGGCGCAGCTGCGCGCGTCGCTGCGTAACATCCACGACTGGCGGTGGCTGGTTCCGGCTTTTGCCGCCGCTGTTCCAGCCGCTCCGGACCTCGAGGACATTTACTGTTTCGGCGCTGCTCACGGCCATACCGTGCGCGATCTGGTCCTGGCGTATCGCGCGGCCGGGCTCGCGTTGCCGCGCCTTCACGCCTTCGATTCGTTCATGGGCCTGCCAGACGAAGAGCCCGGAGTCCCGGCGGCCCCAAACTTCGTTGCCGGTGCATACGCCTGCACGATGGAAGAGTTCCTGCGACGCGTCGACGCGTTGGCATTGCCGTCCGGCGCGCTGACGGTGCACCCCGGTTGGTTCGCGGACACGCTGCAGCCCTCGTTGATCTCGTCGCATCGATTCGCCCCGGCGGTGTACGTCGATGTCGACTGCGATTTGTACGTCAGTACGCGCGACGCGTTGCGGTTCATGCTGCGGCACCGCCTGCTGCGGCGCGGCTCGTTGATCGGCTACGACGACTGGGGCGACAGCGAATCGATCGGCGGCGGCGAAAGCCGCGCTCATCACGAACTGGTCGACGAGTTCGGTCTTGCGGTCACGGAGTTGTTCTCGTGGGGAGAGCCGCCGCTCGTCAGGAAGTTATTTCGCCTCGAGTCCGTGTCATCCCATCGAGACGCGTCCGGCCGATGAAACCTAGCGTCACCAGCGCGGTTGCTGTTGCGTGAAACAGTGAATCGCGCCGAGCCCCCAGATCAGCTTGCTGCAGTCCACGCCAATCACCTCGCGATCCGGGAGGTGGCGCTGCAGGATGGCGATCGCCTGGCGATCGCGATCGCGTTGCCGGAACGTCGGCACCAGCAGCGCGCCGTTCGCAAAGTAGAAGTTCACGTAGGTCGCCGGCACGCGCTGGCCGTCGTAGCTGAGCGGCTTCGGCATCGGCAGCTCGAGGATCTCGAACGGACGGCCGTCCTGGTCGCGCAGCCGGTCGAGCGTCCTGCGCGCTTTCTGCAGGATCGGGTAATTCGCGTCGCGGCGGTTGCCCTCTATCGCGATCGCAATCGTCCGCTCGTCGACAAATCGTGCGAGGTCGTCGATGTGGCCGTCCGTGTCGTCGCCTTCGATGCCTTGGCCCAGCCAGATCACGTGCGCCTGCCCGTAATAGTCGCGCAGGTAGGTTTCCATGCGCGACTTCGACAGACCGCCGTTGCGGTTCTTGTTCAACAGGCATGACGTGGTCGTCATCACGGTGCCCGCGCCGTTGAAGTCGACGGCGCCACCTTCCATGACGATGTCCGGATAGAACACCGGGAGGTTCAGCTCCTCGGCGATGCGCGTCGGCACCGCGTCGTCGGCATCCCAGGGTGGATACTTGCCGCCCCACGCGTTGAATCCCCAGTCGACCACTGCCGCTTCGGTCTTGCCGCGGCGCGTTCGCAGCACGAACGCCGGACCATGGTCGCGCGCCCACGCCTCGTTGGTGGGAATGAAGTGAAAGAACACGCGCCGCATCGGCACGCGCCGCGCCTTAAGGAAATCACAAACGATGCGCCGGTAATTCTCGTTGGGAACGTTCAGGTGGACTTCTTCGCGCTGCACGAGCACCCGGATCAACCCGGCAATGTCCTCGATCGCTTCGTGATATCTGCCTGGAAACGAAATTCCCTCGGGCCGGGGCCAGCTGATCCACGTGGCCTGGTGGGGATGCCACTCGGGAGGGAACGAAAAGCCGTTGTCGGCGGGCGTGCCGCGCACTAGTCGGAGAACCGCTTGGTGAGCGAGCCGTAGGCGTCGATGCGTCGATCGCGCAGAAACGGCCAGTGTGTCCGGCTGAACTCGACCTTCGCAAGATCGCAATCCACGACCAGCACTTTTTCCTTGTCGATCGGGGCGCGCTCGACCACCTGGCCATCCGGCGACGCGACGAACGACTGGCCCCAGAATACGATGCCGTCCTTGTTCACCGGCTTGCCCTTGGTATCACGAACGATCTCGTGGCCGATCCGATTCGGCACGCAGACGTAGCAGCCGTTGGCGATCGCGTGACTGCGCTGCATCGTCTCCCACGAGTCATGCTGCGCTTTGCCGTACTGCTTCTTCTCCGAGGGATGCCAGCCGATCGCCGTAGGGTAGAAGAGGATTTCGGCGCCCTGCATCGCAGTGAGCCGCGCGCCTTCTGGAAACCACTGATCCCAACACACCAGGGTGCCGATGGTCGTCACTTTGGTGCGCCACGCGATGAAGCCGGTATCGCCAGGGGTGAAATAGAACTTCTCGTAGAACAACGGGTCGTCCGGAATGTGCATCTTGCGATACACGCCCAGCAGGGTCCCGTCCGCGTCGATGACCGCGGCGGAGTTGCGATACAGTCCCGGCGCTTGCCGCTCGAACAGCGGGACGATGATGACGATCTCGAGCTCGCGCGCGAGCGCCTGCATACGGTTCGTCGTCGGGCCCGGAATCGGCTCGGCCAAATCGAACCGGTCGCACTGCTGCGACTTGCAGAAGTAGAGCGAGTTGAAGAGCTCCTTCAGGCAGACGATCTGCGCGCCGCGTTTCGCCGCATCGCGCACGAGCCGTTCAGCCCGCGCCACATTGCCGGGAACGTCAACCGTCGCATGGTCCTGGACGAGTCCAATCGTGAAAGGTGTGGTGTTGGTCACCCGGTCGCCGCCGCCTCCTGCGCGTCCTTCATCGTCGCACAGTGTGGCGGCGGCTCCCTAGCAGTCCGGCGTCA
>DASPNQ010000109.1:0-4606 GCA_035626435.1 Vicinamibacterales bacterium | reverse complement strand
GCAGCAAGCGGACGCTGCCCGGGCGAGTCGCGGCGTCAACGGCGCCGCACGGCCTCGTTCGTGGCGGCCCCCCTGGTGGCGGCCCTGGCTGTGATGCTCTCGGCGGGCCGGCCCGCTGCGGTCGGCGCGCGGGAGACGCCCGCGCTGAAGTCCATCTCGTCGCGCCTCGACGGCACCATCAGCACGGTCCTGATCGAGGCGAGCGAGCCCGTGGCCTACCTCACGAGCCAGCCTGATCCGCTGACGTTGTTCGTCGACCTCCGCAATGTCGATGCTGACGCCTTCCACGGCCGCGCGAGCGCAGCAGCGATGGTGTCTCCAGTTGCCGCCGTGAGCGTCGAGCCTGCGAAAGCGCCGGACGGCTCGCGGGTGGCACGCGTTCGGCTGTCCCTCGATCGCGCCGCGAAGCATCGGATCCGAAGCGCGCGCAATACGATCCTCGTCGAGCTCGACCGAACCGCAGCCGCGCCGGTCCGCGCGCCCGAGGTATTGAGGGCGCCGCCCGCCAGGGCCGCCGCTTCAGCCGTCAAGACGAGAGCAGCTGCCACACAGTTGCGATCGGTTCGTTTCAGCAAGCTCGATAACGGCTACGCCATCACGCTGGCCGGCAACGGCCCGCTTGCCGCGGCCTCGGTGCAAGAGGCGAAAGATCTGCCGCCGCGCGTGTTGCTGGATTTTCCCGGCGTGGCGATCGGATCGGCGCCGGCAGTCACCAACGTCAAGAGCGAAGACATCGATCGCGTGCGCGTCGCCACGAACAGCCGCGATCCGCTGATCACACGCGTCGTCGTCGATCTGGCCCGCAGGCTGCCGTACACCGTCGAGCAGATCGGCGATGACTTGCGGGTGTTCTTCCGGCGTGCCGTCGAAACCGCCACTGCCGTCGCGACGCCCGTCACGCTGCCGTTGGCGGCAGCTCCAACGGCGTCCACTACGGTGCCGGTCGAACCAGCCGTGGTTATTGCGGACGAAAGACCAGCAACCCCCGCCGCTCTTCCCACGCCGGCGCCCGAGCCTGTCGTCAACGTGCCGCCGTCGCCGATCGTGGCGCCCATCAGTCAGGCGCCGCTGCCCGTCGCCGCGCCGGCTCTCGTGGCGGCCGCTGCGCCGCCGGCGCCGCTCGCACAGGGGACTCTCACCAATCCGCTGCAGCAGCCGCCCAACGCGCAGGGGCAACGGCAATTCACCGGCGATCCGGTGACGCTGGATTTCCAGGGCGCCGACCTTCGCGCCGTGCTGCGCACGTTCGCGGAGATCAGCAATGGCCTGAACATCGTCATCGATCCGACGATTCAAGGCACCGTCGACGTGTCGCTGCGCGACGTGCCATGGGATCAGGCGCTGGACATCATCCTGCGCGCCAACAAGCTTGGCTACGTGGTCGAGGGCAACATCGTGCGGATCGTGCCGCTGAGCGTCCTCGCTCAGGAAAACGAAGAACGCCGCAAGCTGCAGGAGGCGCAAGCGCTTGCCGGCGAGCTCCGTACAGTCACCGTGCCGGTGAGCTACGCGCGCGCCGCCGATCTGGTCGCGGTCATCACGCGCAGCACGCTGTCGCAGCGCGGTGACGTGCAGGTCGACGCACGCACCAATACGCTGATCATTCGTGACCTCGCCGAACGGCTGACCGCCGCCACCGAGTTGGTGCGGACGCTCGACCGGCCGCAGCCGCAGGTCGAAATCGAAGCGCGGATCGTGCAGCTCAATCGCAACTCGGCTCGCGATCTCGGCATTCAATGGGGTTTCAACGGTCGCGTCGATCCCGCGCTGGGCACCAGCACGGGCCTTGCGTTCCCCAGCAGCGGGCGGTTGCAGGCGGGCACCGGTGGCGTGGATCCGGCAAGTCCGTCGGCGGTGACGCTGGCGCTCGGGTCGATCAACGGCGCCTTGAACCTCGACGTCAGCCTGCGAGCGCTCGAAAGCGACGGCAAGGGCCGGATCCTGTCGACCCCGCGCGTCGCCACGCAGAACAACGTCGAAGCGGAAATTACGCAGGGCTCGCAGATACCGATCCAGGTGGTTTCGAACAACACGGTCACCGTGCAGTTCAAGGATGCCGCGCTGACGTTGCGGGTGACGCCGCAGATCACGGCCTCGAATACGGTGATCATGCGCATCTTCGTCGAGAAGGCCGCTCCAAACTACACGCAGACGACTCCCGAGCAGCCGATTCCCTCGATCGACACGCAGCGCGCCATCACCACGGTCCTGATGGACGACGGCGAGACCACCGTCATCGGCGGCATCTACACGCGCGAGGAGAGCGACGTCAACCTGCGGACGCCGTTCCTGCACCGCGTTCCGCTGCTTGGCTGGTTGTTCCGGACCGAGCGGCGTCTCGACGACAGCGACGAATTGTTGATCTTCATTACGCCACGGATTGCGAAGTAGGGCCTATGAGCACTCGAAGCCATCTCTCACACGTCACGCGGCTCGCCGCAGCGGCGGCCGTCGTTCTGAGCACGGCCTCCTGCGGCGGGGAAATGCTGCGCACCGGCCGCGCGCCCGTGTTTCTCGTAGTCCAGAACATGAGCGGCGCGCCCCAGGGCGGCGCCGCATCCGCCTTCTTGTTATCCGACGTCGAGGCGATCGTCGAACAGCAGATCAACGGTCAGACGGTTCGCGTCCCGACCACGTTCAACGACAACGCGACGGCACGAATCGCCGTCGTGCGCAAGAATCAAAGTATCCCCGCGTCCCCGTTGAACTCGGTGACCCTGACGCGCTATCGCGTCAGTTTCCGGCGCACGGACGGCCGGGCGACTCCGGGCATCGATGTGCCGTACGGCTTCGACGGCGGCCTCGGCATCACGATTCCGACGGACGGCGCCGCCGACGTGTCGTTCGAGATCGTCCGACATCAAGCGAAGCTCGAGCCGCCCCTGCGCCAGTTACGAAACACCGGCTCCCTCGGATTCATCTCGACCATCGCCGAAATCACTTTTTGGGGGCATGATCAGAACGGCAATGAAGTCTCAGTGACGGGCCGAATGGACGTGCAGTTCGGCGACTTCGCCGACGGTAATTAGTTTCAGGAACACAGCAATCATGCGAAATACAATTTTTCTATCCATTGCCGGCGTCGCGGCACTCGCCGTTCTCGCGGGTTGCACCGTGAAGGATATCGACCAGCCCGCGTTTGCGGGCCCGTCGACCTTTGCGCATTCCATTGTCATGGTGGCCGATCGGCACACGCTGACGCAGAACGGCGTCGACTTCACCGACATCACCATCAGGGCGCTCGGGCCCGACGGCCGATCCGAGAACATTCCGTTGCGCGCGCAGGTGTTTGTCGATGGCATCGCGCAGGACTTCGGCACGCTCAGCACCAAGAACCCTGTGACGCCGGCGACCATTCGCTATACCGCACCGGCGGCGTCGACCCTTGCAGGCGGCCAGACGCCAGCGACCGTGACGATTGCCGTCACGCCGAGCGGCAGCGGCGACTTCCGCAGCGAGTTCTCGCGAACCATCGATCTCCGGCTGCAGCCTCAAGGCGTCATTCTTCCGTCGAATCCGAACCTCGTGTCGGCATTCACGTTCACGCCCGCGCAACCGCAAGCCGGGCAGACGGTGTCGTTCGATGCGTCGACGTCGACCAACGCCGGCACGCCGTGCGCATTCGCATGCACGTATTCGTGGAACTTCGGCGACGGCACGACCGCCTCAGGCGTGACGACCACGAAATCGTTCCGGGCTCCGGGCAACTATGCGGTGCAGCTCACGGTTACCGATGCGCGTGGCGCACAGCAAGCATCCGTGCGGACGATTACCGTGACCAATCCGGCCCAGCCGACTGGCTTGGTCGTCGTGGCGCCAGGTACGACTGTCGGCACCAACACGCCGGTGTTCTTCAACGCCTCCAACGTTACCTGGGAAGGCCGGACGATTACGGGTTACTCGTGGAACTTCGGTGACGGTTCGACCGGCACAGGCATCACTACCACGCACTCATTCCGAAGCCCCGGCGCCTTCCCGGTGGTGCTGACAATCACCGATACGACGGGCACCACGCAGCAACTGACGACGAACATGACGGTGACGGCCCAAGGCGGCGCACAGGCGCGACTCACGGCGACGCCGACTTCCGGGCGGCCGGGCCAGCGCGTGGTGTTCGATGCAAGCCAGAGCACCGCGAGCACGGGCGCGGTGATCACAAACTACAAGTTCGATTGGGGTGAACCGAATCAGCCGGCAGAGAACTCGACCAACCCTGTGCAGAGCCACATCTACAACGCCGTCGGCACCTACGTCGCCTCCGTAGAGATCACCGACAGCAATGGCAAGACATCTACCGCGGTGGTCACAGTCACGATTTCGGCTCAGTAGCGCGACGTGGTCGGCGACGACGATTCACGGCTGATTGAATTGCGACGCCGGGTCCAGGCGGATCCGGCGTCGACTGCGTTTGCGCAGCTCGCCGAGGAGTACCGGCGCGCCGGCGACAACGAGGAGGCGGTGCGCGTCTGCCGTGCCGGCCTCCATCATCATCCCAACTATCTGTCCGCGCGTGTCACGCTGGGCCGCGCCCTGCTTGAACTCGGCCAACTCGATGACGCTCAGCGCGAGCTTGACGCCGTGTTGACGTCGGCGCCCGACAACCTCG
>DASPNQ010000108.1:0-26659 GCA_035626435.1 Vicinamibacterales bacterium | reverse complement strand
TGTCGGTCATGGCTTCGACGCACCGGTTGTTGTGGGCGCTGCCGGTTCGTGTTCGCGCAGGTACTCCTCGAGCGCGCGAATCAGTACCGTGCGAAGGTCGGCGCGATCGTCCATCGCCCGAATCTTCGCCGCCCGCCAAAGCTCCCCCGGGAGCTCAACGGTCGTTTTCACCGTATCGCTGTCAGTCCGCTTCGCCGCCAATACGGTGAGCAGTCTATCCACTCATGCGGCACAACGGCAAGACATCAAAACGGCAACCCGCGTGCACACTTTTACATCAAGATAGTTACACATGCAACAACAAAAATGGTTTTACGGGTCTACGGTTTTACGGTTGGGCTGCTTCCGCGAGCCAGGAGAAATAGTCGGCGCTTCCCGAGGTAATCGGAATAACGACGAATTCGGGCACATCGTAGGAGTGAAGCGTCTGCAATCTGACTTGCAGCGCGTTCACAGCCCTCGCCGTCGTCTTGATCAACAGTTGCCGCTCGCTCGATGTCTCAACTGCGCCTTTCCACCGATAGATCGACGTCATCGGCGGCAGGACATTGACGCACGCGGCCAGGCGTTCCTCGACCAGCGTGCGCGCAAGCGCGTCCGCGTCCCCATCCGCGGGGACCGTCGTCAGCACGATCACGAACTGATCAGAGAGCACGCAACGCCTGGTCGAGATCGGCCTGCAGATCCTCGACGTCCTCGATGCCGACCGAAATGCGAATCAGGCCGTCGCTGATGCCGAGCATGTCGCGGCGCTCCTTCGGCACGGAGGCGTGCGTCATGATCGCCGGATGCGAGATCAACGTTTCAACGCCGCCGAGGCTTTCGGCCAGCGCCATCAGGCGCAGGCGCTCGAGCACGGTCCTGGCGTTTTCGAGCGAGCCGACATCGAACGAGATCAGACCGCCGAAGCCGTGCATTTGTTTGCGTGCCAGCGCGTAATGGGGATGCGACTTGAGCCCCGGGTAAATCGTCCGCGTGACTTTGGGATGCGCGTCGAGAAATTCAGCGATGATCTGCGCATTCTCGTTGGTGCGCTCCATCCGCACCGTCAGCGTCTTGGTGCCGCGCAGGATCAGCCACGAGTCCATCGGCCCGAGAATCGCGCCGGCCGCGTTCTGCACGAACTTCATCCAGTCGATATCGTCCTGATGTTTCAGTATGACGACGCCTCCAACACTGTCGCTGTGCCCGTTGAGAAACTTCGTAGTGCTGTGCAGGACGATGTCGGCGCCGAGCCGCAGCGGCTGCTGGATGTACGGGCTGGCAAACGTGTTGTCGACGACGACCCTGACGTTCTTGCGGTGCGCGATGCTGCTCACGCACTGGATGTCCGTGATCTGCAGCATCGGGTTGGTCGGCGTTTCGATGAACAGATATTTCGTGTTGGGTTTGAGTGCGGGCTCGACCAGTCGCGGCTGCGACGTGTCGACATACGTGAAGTCGAGGCCGAATTTGCGCCGCACCCGCTCGAACAGCCGGAACGTGCCGCCGTAGGTATTGTCGCTGACCAGCACGTGATCACCTGATTCGAGACGCGTCAGCAGCGCGTCGATCGCCGCCATGCCCGATGCAAACGCGAACGCCGCGGTGCCGGCTTCGATCGCGGCGATGTTGCGTTCGAGCGCCATACGCGTCGGGTTCTGCGTGCGGCCATATTCGAAGCCGGCGTGCGGCTGTCCGAGGCCGTCCTGCACGTAGGTCGACGTCTGATAGATCGGCGTGATGATCGCGCCGGTTGCCGGATCCGGTTCCTGTCCGGCGTGAATGCAGATCGTGCTGAAACGCGCATCGTCTTTGAGTTTCATAGGGCCGGTGAAAAGGATACTCTGGTAGGCGCCCGATGAGCGATCCGGTACGACCTGTTGCGCTGCTGCCCGGCGAGGTCCCACCGCGCTGGCACGCGTGGCGGTCGTGGCTGCTGCGCACGTTTCCGGGACGCGCCCTGGTGCTCGGGGTCATCATCAAAGCGATTACCTGGCCGCTTCGCCTCGCCAGCACGCTGCCGGGCCCCCTCGAAGCGTTCGACATGGTGGGCAGCCTCGCGCTGCTGTTTGCCGCCGCCTATGGCCTGACGCGGTTCACGGTCTGGTCGAAGCGCCGACTTCTCTGGCGCGTCCGTCGCAAGCTGATCCTGTCGTACGTGTTCGTGGGCGTCGTGCCGGCGCTGCTGGTCATCACGTTCTTTCTGCTCGCGGGGTTGATCCTCGCATTCAACGTCAGCTCCTACCTCGTGCAGTCGCGGATTCGCAACCTGACGGACCAGGCGCGATTCCTTGCGCAAACCGTGGAACTTGAAGTGCAGCGCTCGGCGACCGCGCCCGCGCTCGTCGAGACACTCGAGCGGCGCCAGTCGACGATGGCGACACGCTACCCGTTTCTGTCCATCGCGATCGTGCCGGTGCAGGGCGTGACGTGCGAGGTCGCGCCGGCGCAGGCGCAACGCACCCCGCGATCGCTGCCTGTGTCGTTGCCGGCGTCCGCCGGCCCGTGGGGCCACCTTGCGGCGCCCTCCGCGCTTCCGAAGTGGATCGGCTGCGATGGTTTTGCCGGCCTCGTCGCCTATAACGCGCCGGCGCGTATCAGCGAACCCGATGCGCCGCAACAGACGCGACTCGTGCTGCGCGCGGTGGCGCTGCCGGAAGTGCCCGACCCGTCATGGGCGGTCATTCTCGACATGCCGCTCACCTCGACCATCGAAGAACGCATCCGTCAGGAGACCGGCATTCGCATGGGCGATATCACCGCGTTTCTGGCGCGCGGTATCCAGCCGATCGTTGGCCGCCCCCTCGAGGATCGCCCGATCGATCCCGACGATGGACCGGCGTTGTCGCTGCGTCAGGCCAATTGGGTCGTCTTCCTCGATCACGTCGATTGGCCGACGGGGGAGCCGGAAAGCGCGTCGGTCGGCATCCTGATCAATACCCTCGAGATTTACGACCGCATTTCCGTCGTATCGCCGGTCGGCCTCGGCCAGATGAACTTCGGGCAGCTGCTGCTGTTCGTGCTGGCGCTGGTCGGCGGATTGTTTCTGATCATTCAGTTCGTCGCGCTCGTGATCGGCTTCGTCCTCGCTCGCCAGATCACTGGCGCGATTCACGATTTGTTCACCGGCACACAACACGTGCGGGCCGGCAACTTCGGTCACCAGATTCCGGTGCGCGCCCGCGATCAACTGGGCGAACTGGCGGAGTCCTTCAACCTGATGACCACCGAGGTCACGACGCTGCTCGGCGAGATGGCCGAAAAGGGCCGGCTCGAGCAGGAAATGTTCGCCGCCCGCGAGATCCAGCAGAAGCTGCTGCCTGCGGGGCCGTTGCGCGTGACCGGATTGACCGTCTCAGCGTTTTGCGAACCCGCGCGCGAAGTGGCCGGGGATTATTACGACTTCCTGCCGATTACCGACTCGATACTCGGACTGCTGATCGCGGATGTCGCCGGCAAAGGACTCGCCGCCGGCCTCTACATGGCTCAGCTCAAAGTCATCGTGCAATCGCTGGCGCGGCTGCACCACGAGCCAAAGGAATTTCTGAAGGCCGTCAACAAGGTGGTCTCCGCGAATCTTGACGGGAAGAGCTTCATCACAATGTCGTACGGCGTCATCGACGTCGAGCGGCGTGAAATGACGTTCGCGCGGGCGGGACATTGCCCGCTGATTCACGTCCCGGCGAATCAGCCCGCGGGGATGCGCAAGGCGAGGCTGCTCCAGCCCGACGGCCTCGTCGTCGGTCTCCAGATCGACGATGGCACCATGTTCGATAATTTATTGAAAGAGCAGACCATTACGCTCGAACCAGGTGACCTCGTTGTCTGGTTCACCGACGGCATTTCCGAGACGATGAACGAAGCGTTCGACTGCTTCGGCGAGCATCGGCTGTCGCAGGTGGTCGAGCAGTATGCGCACTTGCCGTTCGATCAGTTACGCTCGTACATCCTGGCCGAACTGCGGGCGTTCGCCGGCGCCGCCGACCAGCACGACGATATGACGATGATCCTGATGAAGATCGATCTGCCTCAGGCGGTGCCGCTCGCGGCAGCGGGCCGGATGTCGGAGCAGCGTGCGTGACCGATTCGGGCCTCACCGTGATCTTCCGGACGATGTCAGACATCGAGGCCAACGTCGTCGAAGCACTCCTCGACAGCCACGGCGTGCAGACGCTGCGGACGGCTGGGCCGACGCCGGGACTTTTTCAGTTCCGCTTGAGTCCGCTGGGCGAGACCCACATTTCGGTCCGCGACGAAGATGCGGCCGAGGCGGTGCGCATCATCGAAAGCCATCGCGAACAAGTCGGCGGCGGCATGGTCGTGCCGCTGCCACAGGAATTCGACGCGCTCGAGACGCGGCTTGGCTACCGGTTCCGCGATCGCGGCCTGCTCGAGCACGCGCTGACGCACAAGTCGAAAGCTCACGAGGATCCGAGCGGCGGCGTTGCCGACAATGAATCACTGGAATTTCTCGGGGATGCCGTCCTTGGCCTGGTGATCGCGGAAGCGTTGTTCCGCACCTTTCCGACCTACAACGAAGGACAGAAGTCGAAGATCAAAGCGAATCTCGTATCAACGGCGTCGCTGGCCGAGATGGCTGAGCGCCTCGGTCTCGGCGAGCACATGATCCTGGGACGCGGCGAGGAAAAGACCGGCGGCCGGCGGAAGCAGGCGTTGCTCGCCGACACGTGCGAGGCGCTGATTGCGGCAATTTATCTGGATGGCGGGCTGGAGCCGGCGCGCAACTTCCTGATACGCGAATTCTCGAGCGGCATCGAGGATGCGAAACGCTCCGAGTACTTCGGACGCGATCACAAATCGCGGTTGCAGGAGCGGCTACAGGCTGATGGCCGGCCGTTGCCCTCGTATCGCGTCTCCGGCGAAGCGGGCCCGGATCATCGCAAGCTGTTTCACGTTGAAGTGTTTGTCGGCGACGACCTGATCGCGCAAGGCGTCGGCCGGACAAAAAAGGAAGCCGAACAAGAGGGAGCCCGCCTCGCTCTGGATAAACTGAAAGCTGAAGGCTGACGTCTGACGGCCGACCTGACCACTATGTGCAGAAACATCAAGACCCTTTTCAACTTCGATCCTCCGGCGACCGATGATGAAATTCGCGCCGCGTGTCTGCAGTTCGTACGGAAGCTGAGCGGATTCAACACGCCGTCGAAAGCGAACGAGGCCGCGTTCGACAGGGCCATCGACGATACGTTCGCGGTAGCGCGCCGGCTGATCGACAGCCTCCAGACGAACGCGCCGCCGAAAAATCGCGAGGAAGAGGCTGCCAAGGCAAAGGCGCGGGCGGCCGAGCGCTACGGGAGGCTGGCCGGCTAGGAGCGCGCGCGGTCCCCGGCCGGTGTCAGTCGATCTCGATGATGCCGTTGTCCTTGCGGAAGCTGCCCGCCGCCGCGCCGGCCATCTCGAGCGCCGGTTCGCTCTGCGGCAGGCGGGCCATCGCGTAGGCCTGCACTTCGCGCGCGACTTCGTCGACCGAGGGCGGCACCGGGCGGCAGTGCAGCCGCACCCACAGCCGCGTCAGCGGATCCGCAAAGCTGTAGCGCTTCTGCCGCGACACGATCAAATCGACATCCTCGAGCCACGACAGGTAATCCTTCGTCGAGCCTGGCGTGCGGTGCAATCGCTGCGCGACCTCGGTGAGGGTCAGCGGTTCTTCTTCCGCGAGAATCTCGAGAATCGCCTTCAACGCACCGTAGCCGCGCGCTTTGTGCAGCCGCAGCTCGTAGCGGTGCGAACACCAGCTCGCGAGGGCGCCTTCGCCGGTCAGGAGTGCCGTGAGGGCGCTGATCGGATCGCCGCCGCGGCCGCTCATCGAGCCGGTCGCTTCGCCGAGCGCGCGCACGTAGGCGGCCCGCCCGTCGGCCAGCGCCTGGATGGTGCGGCCAAGATACTCGCGATCGTCGTTCGCGGTTTCACCCATCGGCGGCAGCATCGCGGTGACTTCGTTGGCGTTCAACTGCGGCAGGTGGATCACTTCGAAGCGGGCGTGGCCGTCGCGCAGCAGCCGGTGGGCGCGCGCCACGTAGCGCGTGGTCAGAACGAAACGGTTACCGCTCTCGGCCATCGCGTGCAGCAGCTCGCGCAGCACGTGCCGCAACCCCGGGAAGCTTTCAAACGTGCGCAGTTCGAGCACCTCGTCGAACAGGAAGGTGGCCGGTGCGTCGCTGGCGGTGCGCGCGCGCGTGATCAGCGCCAGGGTGCGATCGAACGCCGAGCGCGCCGAGCTGGGGCCGTCTGCCGCGGCCACGCTCTGGCCGTTGATCGCAAAGGGCGACGCGGCCGCCACCGCGTGATGGAAGCGCTCCGGCGTGCTCGCCGCGCGTTCGACGTCGACGTACTGGCACTGGCTGCGCCCCATCCGGTCGGCCAGCGCGTGCAGCAGCGTGGTGCGGCCGGTGCCGCACCCGCCGATCACGACCGGGATCCGAGCCGGCGCAGCGTCGAGCGCACCGAGGACACGACGTTCGAGGCCGGCGTGGGGAGCCATCATCGGCTCGTCTCCTGCATGGGGATACGTACTCCGTGTTGACGTGCGGTGCTGAGCGCTTCGGGATAACCCGCGTCGGCGTGCCGCACCACGCCGATGCCGGGATCGCAGGTGAGGACACGTGCCAGCCGCTCGTCGGCTTCGCGTGATCCGTCCGCCACGATCACCATGCCCGCATGAATCGAATACCCAATCCCGACGCCGCCGCCGTGGTGCAGCGACACCCAGGTCGCGCCCGCCGAGGCGTTGAGCAACGCGTTGAGGATCGGCCAGTCCGCAATGGCGTCGCTGCCGTCGCGCATGCCCTCGGTTTCGCGGTTGGGAGAGGCGACCGATCCGGTGTCGAGGTGATCGCGGCCGATCACGATCGGCGCCGTGATCTCGCCGTCCCGCACCAGTTGATTGATCCGCAAGCCGAACTTCGCGCGATCGCCGTAACCCAGCCAGCAGATGCGCGCCGGCAGTCCCTGGAACTGCACGCGTTCGCCGGCCATCGTGATCCAGCGCCTGAGCGCCGCGTCGTGCGGGAACAACTCGAGGACGGCGCGATCCGTGACGCGAATATCTTCGGGATCGCCCGACAAGGCGACCCACCGGAACGGCCCCTTGCCCTGACAGAACAACGGACGGATGTATTCGGGCACGAAGCCGGGAATGTCGAACGCGTCGCTGACGCCGGCCTTCACCGCCTGAGCGCGGATGTTGTTGCCGTAATCGAACGTCACCGCGCCGCGCTTCTGCAGCTCGCGCATCGCGGCGACATGGCGGCCCATCGCCGCGATCGAGCGCCGCTGGTACTCGTCCGGGTCCGCCGCGCGCAGGCGTGCCGCTTCCGCCAGCGTGATGCCGTCGGGAACATAGCCGACCAGCGGATCGTGCGCCGACGTTTGATCGGTGAGCACGTCGGGCGTGAAACCGCGCTCGACGAGCGCCGGCATCATCTCGGCGGCATTGCCGAGCAGTCCGATCGAGCGGGCGACGCCGTCGAGCGCGTACTGACGGGCCCTGTCGATGGCATCGTCGATGTCGGCGGCGACCTCGTCGAGATACCGCGTCGAGAGACGCTTGTCGATGCGCGACGGATCGACTTCGACGACCACGGCCACGCCGCCGTTCATCGTGACGGCCAGCGGCTGGGCGCCGCCCATGCCACCGAGGCCTGCGGTGACGACGATCTTGCCGCTCAGCGTGCCGCCGAAATGCCGCCGTGCAACCTCGGCCAGCGTTTCGTAGGTGCCCTGCAGGATGCCTTGCGAACCGATATAGATCCAGCTGCCGGCGGTCATCTGGCCGTACATGGTCAGACCGCGGTCTTCGAGCTCGCGGAACGTCTCCCACGTCGCCCATTTCGGTACCAGGTTGGCATTGGCGATCAGCACGCGCGGCGCGCCGTCATGGGTCTTGAACACGCCGACCGGCTTGCCGGATTGCACGAGCAATGTTTCGTCGTGCGACAGCGTCTTCAGCGCCGCGACGATGGCGTCGAACGCCTCCCAGGATCGCGCCGCCTTGCCGGTGCCGCCGTAGACAATCAAATCGTCGGGGCGCTCGGCCACGTCCGGATCGAGATTGTTCATCAGCATCCGCAGCGCGGCTTCCTGTTGCCAGCCCCGACACGACATCGTCGTGCCACGCGGCGCGCGGAGTGATCGAGCAATCATGGTCATCGGCAATACAACTGATCCGAGAGGGCGGAACGCGAGAGAAGAAATTAAGCAGTGGTGCTTCGGAAGTCAAACTGAATTTCGAAAAGAAAAAAACTTGAATTCAGTTGACAACAATCCCCGTCGCGTACTCAAGTTCGCCGCTACGAATCAACTCGCAGATTGCATCGAGATCCGGCGCCGGCGGACGGTCATCGGCCAGCATCGGCACGCGCTGCCGCACAATTTTGTGCGCCGCCATCAACGGCGGCGAGCTGGTGAGCGGCGCGCGCAGGTCGATCGCCTGACAGGCGCACAGAATTTCGACGGCAATTACGTGCGACGCCAGCTGCAAGGCGCGTTCCGCCTTCAGCGCCGCGTGCATGCTCATGCTCACGTGATCTTCTTTGTTCGCTGATGTCGGAATCGTGTCCACAGAGGCCGGATGTGACAGTGTCTTGATCTCGGACGTCAGCGCCGCGGCCGTGACCTGCGCGATCATCAGGCCCGACTGCAGCCCGCCATGCTGGGTTAGAAACGCCGGCAGGCCACTGAGCACCGGGTTGACCAATCGGTCCGACCGCCGCTCGCTGATCGTGGCAAGCTGCGCGACCGCCATCACCAGCAAATCGGCCGCCAGGGCCAGCGGCGCGCCGTGAAAGTTTCCTCCCGACACAATCTCGCCGCGATCGGCGAACACCATCGGGTTGTCGGTCGCCGCGTTCATCTCGATCTCGACGATATGGCGGATCCAGGACAGCGCTTCACGCCCTGCGCCATGGACCTGTGGCGCGCACCGCATCGAGTAGGCATCCTGGACGCGGCCGCAGTTGGCGTGCGCCGCGTTGATGGGGCTGCCATCGAGCAGACGGTGCAGGTTTGTCGCCGCTGCGGCCTGTCCCGCGAACGGCCGCGGCTCGTGGATACGCGGTTCAAAGGGATGCAAGGAGCCCATCAACGCGTCGATCGACAGCGCCGCGGCGATGTCGGTCGCGCGGCTGAGCCGTTCGGCGCCGGCCAGCGCCAGCGCGAGGACCGCCGTCGACACCTGGGTGCCGTTGATCAGTGCCAGCCCCTCTTTCGGACCGAGCCTGATCGGCGACAGGCCCGCGCGCTGCAGCGCCTCGGCGCCACTCAATCGTTCTTCGAGCGTCTCGCCTTCGCCCACCAGGACCAGCGCGAGATGCGCAAGGGGCGCCAGATCGCCGCTCGCACCCACCGAGCCGCGGCTCGGCACGCGTGGGTGCACGCCGCGATTCAACATCGCCATCAACGCCTCGAGCGTGTCGACGCGGATCCCCGAGTAGCCTTTCGCGAGCACGTTGGCGCGCAGCGCCATCGACGCGCGCACCGTGCGTACCGGCAGCGGCTCGCCGACGCCGGCGGCGTGACTGCGGAGCAGGTTCAGCTGCAGTGCCGCGAGATCGGCCTTGTCGATGCGCGTTTCCGCGAAGTTGCCGAAGCCGGTGTTGATGCCGTAGACGGCGGCGTCGCCGTCGGCTTTCGCGTCGACGACCGCGCGCGAAGCGGCGACGCGCGTGCGTGCCTCCGGCGCGAGCGCGACCGCCGCGCGATCGTCGGCGATCGCCAGTAATTGCGCGAGCGTGAGCGTTGAACCGTCGAGAAGAATCATGGCCGTTGCAACAACATCACAGCGTGACGCTTTCCGTGTAAGGCATTTTCTGACTCGTAGGATACAGTAGAGATCGTATGAACATCGTCGTGCTCGGCGCGCAGTTTGGCGACGAAGGGAAGGGCAAAATCGTCGACCTGATGACGCCGAAATTCTCGTGGGTGGCCCGCTATCAGGGCGGCCACAACGCCGGTCACACTGTCTATGTCAGCGGCAAGAAATTCGTGCTGCACTTGATTCCGTCCGGGATCCTGCACGACGGCGTGATGTGCGTCATCGGCAACGGTGTCGTCGTCGATCCGCAGGCGCTGTTCAAGGAGATCGAGGAGCTGGCCGGGCTCGGCATCGACGTTGGCGATCGCCTGCTGATCAGCGACAAGGCGCATTTGATCCTGCCGTACCATCGCGAGCTCGACGTGCTGAGCGAAGCGCGCCGCGGCGAGCGCAAGATCGGCACGACGTCGCGCGGCATCGGCCCGGCCTACGAAGACAAGATCGGCCGCCGCGGCATCCGCGTGTGCGATCTCGTCGATACCAAGGCCCTGGCCGACGAAGTGCGCGAGAACGTCAACGCGCGCAATCAGATTATCAAGGACTCGACCCTCGACTGGAAGCAGGTCTACGACCAGCTGCTCGACTACGGTGCGCGGATGCGCCGCTGGACGGGCGACGTCTCGCTGGCGCTCGATCAGGCGATCGCGACAGGGCAGCGCGTGCTGATTGAAGGCGCGCAAGGCGCGATGCTCGACATCGATCACGGCACCTATCCGTATGTGACCTCGTCGAATGCAACGATCGGCGGTGCGTGTACCGGCCTCGGCATCCCGCCGCGCGCGATCCATGGCGTACTGGGAGTGGCGAAAGCCTATCTGACGCGCGTTGGCGAAGGTCCCTTCCCGACGGAGCTCTTCGGCGCCATCGGCGACCGCCTCCGCGAGACCGGCATGGAATACGGCGCGTCGACCGGCCGGCCGCGGCGATGCGGGTGGTACGACGCCGTCGCGGTGCGCTACGCCGTCCGCGTCAACGGCATCGACAGCATCGCGCTCACCAAGCTCGATGTCCTCGACGGCCTCGACACCATCGAGATCTGCACGGGGTACAAGATCGGCGATCGCACGGTCACGGAATTCCCGTCGGATCTGAATTCCTGCGGGCCGATTACTCCGGTCTACGAGTCGTGGCCGGGTTGGACGACGGCGACCAAGGGCGCGACGTCGTACGCGCAGCTGCCGCCCGAGGCCCAGCGCTACATCACGCGGTTGGAAGAGGTCAGCGGTGTGCCCGTGGGCCTGATCTCGACCGGTTCGGATCGCCACGAAACCATCATTCGCAACGACCGCGTCGTCGCGAAATGGCTGATGTAGACGCACCGGCGAACTCGCCCGGCCCTTACTTCTTGTTTTTTTCCGCGAACGCGTCGATGCCGGCCGCATCGGCGGTGGTTCCGAAGTCGATGCCGGCGCGGTAACGCGTCGGCATGCCTTTGGGCATCTCGAAGGCGGCCCAGGCAATCGCTCCGGCGCACTTGACCCCGGTCCGCGGGTCGCCAATGACCACGCGGACGCGCTGATTGGGTTTGAGGATGGTCGGTGATACGACCTGCACGCCGACCCGGGAGATGTCTACGACGGACGCCGCATTCCCATCGACCGAGATTTCGACGCCGTCCTTGATGCGCACCCGAGGCGCGCGACGCGTGCCACGCTGATCGAGGGCCGGCTTGGGTTCGTCGATCGCGACCGCGGCGCCGCCGCCATGCGAGCCGCGTTTGACGGCAATGCGGTTGTTCGACGCGTTCTTGGCCATCACGCGCACTTCACAGGCGACCAGCGAGGCGTCGTCTTTGATGCGGTTGATCAGCGCGACGCCGCGCGAGCTGTCCGCGAACTCGTCGTGCATGGCGACCAGCGCCGGCTTGGTGCGGATGATGTGATCGAGCGCTTCGAGCGCCTCGCCGTCGCTGAACGTCTGGATCTCTGCGCTCGGGTCGAGCCGTTCCTGAAGGCCCGGCAACGCATCCTGAGGGGCAATTAAGACGATACGAGCCGACACAGCCCGGCGAGTGTACCACGACTAAAATATGGTGTGCCCTCACCGGCAATCGCGCTGCATTGCGCGGGCGTCATCAAGCGATACGGAACCGTCACGGCCGTCAACGGACTCGACTTGAGCGTGCGGCGCGGCGAGTGCTTTGGCCTGCTCGGTCCCAACGGCGCGGGCAAAACGACCACTATCGAGATCCTCGAAGGGCTGCTCGAGCCGGACGCGGGCGACGTGGAAGTCCTCGGACAGCGCTGGGCCGACGATCGTTCGCGGTTGCGCGCGCGCCTTGGCATCCAGCTGCAGGAAACCCAGTTGTCGGAGAAGCTCACCGTCGCCGAGACGCTGCGGCTGTTTCGATCGTTTTATCCATCCGGACCGGACGTCGACACGCTGCTGGACACCGTCGAGTTGTCGGCGAAACGCGATGCGTGGGTCGGCAAGTTGTCCGGCGGCCAGAAGCAACGCCTGTCGGTGGCGTGCGCGCTGGCCGGCAGGCCAGAGCTGTTGTTTCTCGATGAGCCGACCACCGGCCTCGATCCGCAGTCACGCCGGCAACTGTGGGAAGTGCTCGAGCGGTTTCGCGCGGATGGCGGCACGATCCTGATTACGACCCACTACATGGACGAGGCGCACGAGCTGTGCGATCGCGTCGGCATCATGGATCAGGGAAAGTTAATCGCGCTCGGCACGCCCCGCGAGCTGGTCGCGTCGCTCGGCGCCGAGCACGTCGTCGAATTCGCGGTGCCGGACAGCGCCGCTCTCGAGCTCGCAGCGCTGGCCGCGCTGCCGGGTGTGCGGGACGTACGGCGCGATGACGCGCAGGTCCACTTGTCGACGTCGGAGCTGCATCTGACCGTCCCGGCGCTGCTGGATCATTTGCGACAGCGCGACGTCGCGCTCAGCCAGCTGGGCACGCATTCCGCGACGCTCGAAGATGTATTCGTCACGCTCACCGGACGGCAACTGCGCGATGACTAGAGCAGCAACGACACGCCATTCAACGCCCGATTGACATGCCTGCTAGCTACAACCCGCTTCTCGAGCTGACCAAGTCGCGGCTGCGCGAGTTCCTTCGCGAGCCGGAAGCGATCTTCTGGGTCTTTGCGTTTCCGATCATCATGACGATCGCGCTGGGCATCGCCTTCCGATCGCGCGGCGCCGAGCCGATCATTGCGGGCGTCGTCGATCAGGCCGGCGCCGATGCGATCGTCTCCGCACTCGAGACTGCCGGCACGTTCACCGTAAGGCGCATTGCGCCGGACGATGCGGATCGCGCGCTCCGAGAGGGCCGCGCACCGGTCGTGGTCGTGCCGGGAACGCCACCGGCCTATCGCTACGACGAAGCGCGCGCCGAAAGCCAGGTCGCCCGGCTGGCCGTCGATGCGGCCTTACAGCGCGCCGCGGGCCGCGCCGACGCGTTTGCGCCGGTGCAGCAGCCGATGCAGACCGTCGGTTCGCGCTACATCGACTGGCTCGTGCCGGGTCTGCTCGGCATGAACATCATGGGCACGGGGATGTGGGGCGTCGGCTTCGCGATCGTCACCGCACGATCGAAACGTCTGCTCAAACGACTGGTGGCGACGCCGATGCAGAAGAGCCACTATCTGCTCTCGCTGATCTTCAGCCGGATGGCGACGCTGACGCTCGAGGTGATCGTCGTCATCGGGTTTGCGTGGATCGCGTTCGACGTGGCGGTGCACGGCCCGCTCTGGCTCCTTGCGCTGCTCGCCATCGGCGGCGCGTTGTCGTTCGGTGGCCTCGGGCTGCTGGTCGCCAGCCGCGCCCGCACCATCGAAGCCGTCTCCGGGCTGATGAACGTGGTGATGCTGCCGATGTGGGTGCTGTCGGGCGTGTTTTTCGCGTCGACGAACTTTCCGGATGCGATGCAGCCCTTCATTCAGGTGTTGCCGCTGACCGCACTCAACGACGCGCTCCGCGCCGTCGTCAACGACGGCCAGTCGATCGCCGGCGTCGCGCGCGAGATGGCCATCCTCGCGGCCTGGGGCGTCGCGTCGTTCGCGCTGTCACTGAAGTTGTTCCGCTGGCAATGAAGTCTGCGAAACCGGAGATCTGCTGATCTCATGATCTTGTAAGCTCGTGATGAAGTCGCGAGCTTGGGACCTGGTGAATTGGTGATCTACCCGGTGATCTGGTGAACTATCTGCCTTGCAACGCCCCCGACACTGCTTTGAGCAATGCCTCCGGCGAGAACGGCTTCAGCAACACCGGCGCACCGGCTGCGGATTCACGCAGAGCGTCGGTCTGCTCGACGTAGCCGGTCACGAACAGGATCGGTAAGTTCGGGTGTGTCGTTCGCAGTCGTCCGGCCAGCTCGATGCCGCCCATGCGCGGCATGACCACGTCGGTGACGACCATGACGATGCTCCGCGAATGGTCGGTGAACATCTCGAAGGCCTGTTGACCGTCGCCGGCTTCGAGCGTGCGATACCCCGCCTGCACCAGCACCGTCGCCGACAGCCGCCGCAACGCGCGCTCGTCCTCGGCGATCAGGACGGTGCCGCTGCCGCGTTTCTCCTGTGCCGCCGCCGCCGGCGCGTGTGCCTGCTCACTGGCGTCGTCGGTGCGCGGCAGCAATAACGAGAAGGTCGTGCCGCGGCCAGGCGTGCTGTCGACGTTGATGCTGCCGCCGCTTTGCTTGACGAACCCGTAGACCATTGACAGTCCGAGCCCGGTGCCGGCGCCCTTGGGCTTGGTGGTGAAGAACGGCTCGAAGATGCGGCCGAGGATGTCCTTGGGGATGCCGGCGCCGGTGTCGCGCACGCGCAGCTCGACGTACCGGCCGGGTGCCACGTCGAACGCCTTGGCCTGCGCGGCGGTGAGGTCTCGATTGGCGGTTTCGATTGCGAGCCGTCCGCCCTGCGGCATCGCATCTCGCGCGTTCAGTGCGAGGTTGACCAGCACCTGCTCGAGCTGCGCCGCGTCGGCGCGTACCGACCACAGATCCGACGCGAGATGCAGGTCGATGGCAATGTGCTCGCCGATCAGGCGGGTGAGCAGCCGGCTGATGTCCATCACGCGCTGGTTGAGCACCAGGATCTCCGGCGACAGCAGCTGCCGGCGGCTGAAGGCCAGCAGCTGACCGGTCAGCGTCGAGGCGCGATTGGCGGCGTTGAAAATCTCTTCGACGTCTGCGCGCAGCGGCGATCCGTGCAGCTCCTTCAGCAGCAGTTCTGAATAGCCGCGAATCGCCGTGAGCAGGTTGTTGAAGTCGTGCGCGATGCCGCCGGACAACCGGCCGATCGCTTCCATTTTCTGGGCGTGGCGCAGTTGCTCCTCGAGCTCGCTGCGCGCCGCTTCCGCGGCCTGCCGCTCGGCGTTCTCGCGCCTCAGGTCGTCGTTGGCGCGGTGCAGTTCGGCGGTGCGTTCCGCGACACGCCGCTCCAGATCGCGGTGCGCTTCGTGCAACGCCATCTGGCTGGCGCGCAATTGCTGCTCCGCGTAATGCCGCTCCGTGACATCGCGGAGGATCAACAGCACCTGCGATGCCTCGAGCGGCAGCAGGCGCGCCTCGTAAAACCGCGCCTGCGGCGCGGCGCCGGCCTCGAGCTCGAGACTCACCGTTCTTTGCCGCGACGCCACTTGCTGTAGCGCCTCGATCACCTGCGGCCGCACCTTGACGTCGACGGTGTCGAGGAAATTGCTCCCGGGCAGCCAGGTTCCCGATCGATCGGACGGCGCGCCCTTGATGTCGAGAATGACGCCATCAGGCTGCACGCGCAGGATGTGGTCGGGAAACGCCCCGACCAGCGCGCGCAGCTCGCTGTTGGCCTGCAGCAGCTCCTGCGAACTGAGGTCCAGCGAGCGCTCGAGCATCGATCGATCGTTGTCGAACTGATGGTAGGCCGCGTTGACCGCATCGAGCAGCGCCTGCACGTCGGCAGGCACCTCGCGATCGGGGAAAAACCGTTTCAGCTGGCGGCGCAGCAGACTGTGCACGTTGCTCACCGCTCCGACAACGTCGTCACCGTCATCGTCTGGTTGTGCAGCTCGCAGCGCGCGTTCGGCGTGAACGGCGAGATCTCGCCATACGAATAGAAGCCCGCGATTGCGGCGCCGGGACCGACGATGTCGCGCACGCCCTCTACTTCCTCTTCGACGCGCTGCCGCAGCACCATGCGGCGGCCGACGCAGCTGATCAGCAACGCGAGTTCGACGGGCCCGCCTAGCGCATCGGCGCTGACCCGGCCGGCGCCGACGGCACCGTCGATCAGGCGATCGAAATTCGCCTTCATCAACCGGACGTAGCCGCCGACCGGCACGTCGCCGGCGAAGGTCAGGCTTTGATCCGTCTCGTTGACCGACAGGATGGTTCGCACCACCGGCGCGCTGACCTCGCGCGTGCGCAGCAACAGCGGAAACAACAGCCCCGACGCCGGCAGGTCGGCGGCGTGATCGCCGAGATAGCGCTTGTACAACGCCAGCGCGGATTGACCGTCCAGCTCGTATAGGACGTTGCCATCCGAACGGGTGATTTGCCGCTCGGGACCGAACGGGTCCCATCCGCCGAGCGATCCACAGCCGACGCGCAATCGCGAGCCATACAAGCCGATCGCCGCCACAGTATTCGTCCGCGCCGCCTGGTCGCAGAACACCAGCGTCTCGCGAAACGCTTCGCCATCCGCGGACAGGCCTCCGGTGACCGACACCGTTGCAGGCAGCGTTTCGCCGAGACCGCGCACCAGCGCTTCGCCGTTGATGTCGAGGCCCTCGGAAATGATCAGCACGTGGACGAGATCCGGCTCGCTGAGCGCCTGCGCGAGAGTGGCGCCCGCCGCGGCGCTGTCGGCGGCGGTGACGCGCGCAGTCGCCGTGCGCACCCGGGTGTGCTTGAACGTGACAGCGGTTGCGATCAGCCCGTCGTCGAACACGTCCGTGCCGTTGATCTGTCCGGCTGTTGAACAGCCGACTCGTGCTGCCGCAGGCCAGCGTGTCGCCAACTCCTGCGCCAGCTGCGGGTTGCCGATCGCCCCGCGATCGCCGAACAGCAGCACGAGCTGCGCGTCCGCGAGCTGCGCCGCTTCGGACCAGCCCGCGACCTCAGACCATGTGGATTGTTCGACTCTCATGAGGCGCCTGTGGGGCGCGTTCACTATAACGCAGGCTACGATTCGTGCTGGGCTGCGTACCAGTCGAGCAGGAACCGCTGCGAGTTGAGAGGCGGCACGCCCTCGGGCGCCACGGCGCGAACGTAGGTGCCGTCGGTCTGCAGCGTCCAGGCGCGATCGGTGTCGCTGAGCAGAACTTCCAGGACCGCGTCGCGGAGTAGCTGCTGCATCGACGGATCGTGCACCGGGCACAGCACTTCGACGCGCCGATCGAGGTTCCGCTCCATCAGGTCGGCGCTGCCGATATAGACCTCTGGCGATCCGCCGTTCTCGAAGTAATACAGGCGCGAGTGCTCGAGGAACTGTCCGACGATCGATCGCACGTGGATGCGATCGCTGATGCCGGGAATGCCGGGCCGCAGGCAACAGACGCCGCGCACGATCATGTCGACGGTGACGCCGGCCTGTGAGGCGCGGTACAGGATCTTGATCACGCCGGAATCCGCCACCGCGTTGTTCTTGATGATCATCCGAGCCGGCCGGCCGCCCTTTGCATGCTCGATCTCCCGCTCGACGAGCGCGCGGAAGCCCTGACGCAAGCCGACCGGGGCCACCAGCAAGGCGTGGTAGGAGCGGCGATTCGAGTAGCCCGTCAACGAGTTGAAGATCTCGGTCACGTCGTCGAGGATCTGCTCGTCGGCGGTAAACAGCCCGAGGTCGGTATAAATCTGCGACGTGACGCGGTTGTAGTTGCCGGTGGCGATGTGCGCGTAGCGATGCACGCCGTCGGCTTCCTTGCGCACGACCAGGCACAGCTTGCAGTGCACCTTCAGGTTCATCAGGCCGTAGACGACGTGGATGCCGGCTTCTTCCAGTCGCGTCGCCCACGCGATGTTGTTGCGCTCGTCGAAACGCGCCTTCAGCTCGACCAGCACCGCGACCTGCTTGCCGCGCTCGGCGGCTTCGATCAGCAGATCGACCAGCGGCGAGTTCGGACCGATCCGATACAAGGTGATCTTGATCGTGACGACGTGCGGGTCTTCGACCGCGGCGCGCAGGAACGTTTCGATCGACGTGAAAGAGTCGAACGGATGGTGAATCAGGAAATCCTGATCCGCAATCTGCTCGAACACTTTATCGGCATCTTCCGGGGGCCACAGGATGCGCGGCGTGAACGCCGGGTACTTCAGCGCGGGTCGATGCAGCTTGTAGAGGGCATGCCAGTCGCCGTAGCCCAGACGGTCCACCGTGCGGACAACGACGTCCTCGTCGACTTCGAAGTTTTCGATCAGAATGCTCAACACGCGTTTGGGCATGTCGGCTTCGACCTGCAGCAGCGACAGCGCGCCGTAGCGCAGCTGCTTCAACCCGCGATCGACGGTTTCGAGCAGGTCGTCCGCTTCATCTTCCTGGATCACCATGTCGGTGTCGCGGATGATCCGGAAGAGATGCGCGCCTTCGACCTGGGTACCCGGGAAGAGCTGCTGGATGTTGCGGCGGATGACGTCTTCGAGGAAGACGTGCGACATCCCCGGGTGCGGCGACAGGTTATCGGGCAGCGCGATGAACCGCGGCAGCATGCTCGGGACCTTGACGCGGGCGAACTTGGTGCGTCCCGAGTGCCGGACGCGCACGGCGAGGTTCATGCTCAGGTTCGAGATGTACGGGAATGGATGCCCCGGATCGAACGCGAGCGGTGTCAGCACCGGAAATATGTGGTCTTTGAAGTACTGCGCCAGCCAGGTGTCGATCGCCGGCGTGTAATCCGCGGGTTCCAGGAAATGCACGCCTTCAGCGGCTAACAGCGGACGCAGCGATTGCGACCAGCATGCGGTCTGATCGTCGATTTGCGCCAGCGCGCGGCTGCGGATCGTCGCCAGCTGTTGATCGGTGGTTTGCCCGTCGATCGATACTTCGTCGATGCCGGCGCGGAATTTCTTCAGGATGGTGGCGACGCGCACCATGAAGAACTCGTCGAGATTGGTGCCTGAGATGGCGAGGAATTTGACGCGCTCGAGAAGGGGATGCGAGGCATCCTGCGCCTGCGCCAGAACGCGTTCGTTAAACGCCAGCCAGCTCAACTCGCGGTTGATGAACAGCGCGGGGCTGGTCAGGTCGTTCGGGTCGAGATTCGACCAGTCCTGCTGGGCGGATGCGGGCGCCGCTACGGCTTCGCTGGCTCGGCGCTTGCGTGCGCGTCGGCTCACGGCAGTCGGCGGCGTCATGCTGGATTCAGCATATCAGACGGGCTCGCGCGCATCGGGACTCGCGAGTAAGGGCGGTCCCCGTCAGGGCCCAGGAACAATCTTCAGGATTCGGCCGCGCGAGTAGCTGACGACGTATAACTCGCCATCGGCGTCCACGCCGAACGAGCTGATCAGTCCCGTTTCGCTGGTACCGCCCAGCATCTCGGTTAATTCGAGGCGATCGACAGCGCGCGCTTCTTCGCTCTCGTCCAGCGCGACGCCGATCGCAAACACGCGGCCGCTGACGTAATCGGCAAAGAAATAGCGTCCGTTCAGCGATGGCGGCAATGCCGATCCGCGATACACGTATCCGCCCGTAATCGACATTCCGTCGGTGCGCGGGTAGTCATGGATGGGGTCGGTGAGCGGCAAATAGGCGGGTGCGGTGCGGTTGTCGAATGCGGCGCGGCCTTCGCGGACGCGCCAGCCGTAGTTCCGGCCGCCCCTGCCGCGCGGCTCCCAGTTCACTTCCTCGCGCGCGTTCTGTCCGACGTCGGCAATCACCAGCGCTCCGGTGCCGCCGCGCGTCCAATCGTCGAAGCCGTACCGCCACGGGTTGCGCAGGCCAAACGCCCAGATCTCGGGCAGTGCCGCGATCGGGTGCCGATCGACGAACGGATTGTCGTTGGGGACGCGATAGCCGCGGCGGTCGCTGTCGGCAACGCCGACGTCAATCCGGAGCATCTTGCCCAGCAGGCTGTTGGGGTTCTGGGCGAAGTTCATCGGGTCGCCGCCGCTGCCGCCGTCGCCCATTCCCACGTAGAGGTAACCATCCGGTCCGAATGCAAGGTGGCCGCCGTTGTGATTCGAAAACGGATGCTCGACGAAAGCGCGGCCGTCAGGCCAGACCAGATCGAACCGCGAGCCCGGATCGACCGCGCCCTGCGCGTCGCGCGTGAAGCGGGCAATCACGAAGTGACCGCTCGGGTTCGTCAAGGTGACGAAGAAGCGTCGCGACACCGCCGCATCAGGTGGAAATGCCATGCCGAGCAGCCCGCGCTCGCCGCCCGCGGAAATCTGTCCTCGCAGATCCAGGAACATCGTCTGCGACACGGTGTTGTGCTGAACGATGCGGATCGTGCCGCGCTGTTCGACGACATAGAACAGCGACCGATCGACGGGATCCGCAACGAACGCGACCGGATTGGTCAGCCCGGCCACGACCAGCTGCGACCGCACCTGGGCGGCCCCACCGTCGGCACGATTGGTGCCTGACACCAACCGGGCCCCACCGCCGGCACGATTGGTGCCTGACACCAACCGGGCCCCGCCGTCGGCACGATTGGTGCCTGACACCAACCGGGCCCCGGCGACGCCGGGGAGGGCAGCGAGCATCATTACCGATACGATCGAGCGCCACGCGCAATTCATCCTGTCAGCTTAGCAAGACTGCAGGACCGCGCAGTTTGAGGCACCGTCCCGCGGCATCCCGGGTAAGATGACCGCAATTCATGGCCACCTTGAAACGCGCGATCGGCCTTCCGGGTGCGACCGCCCTGGTCGTCGGCACCATCATCGGGTCGTCCGTCTTTGTCCAGGCCTCCGAACTGACGCTGCTCGTGCCGCACCCCATTCTGGTCGTGATGGCGTGGGCCGTCGCCGGCGTGCTGACGCTGATCGGCGCTCTGGTGTGCGCGGAGTTGTCGTCCGCCTTTCCGCGCACCGGCGGCGTTTACGTGTTCTTCAAGGAGATCTATTCGCCGACGCTCGGCTTTCTGTGGGGCTGGGCGATGTTCTGGACGATGCATAGCGGCATTCTTGCGGCCATTGCGACGGTGTTTGCGCGCTACGCGGCGTTTTTCACGCCGCTCGACGTGACCGGCCAGCGTCTCGTCGCGGTTTCGGCAATTCTGATCCTGTCGGCGATCAACTACCGTGGCGTCAAGTTCGGCAGCAACGTGCAGTCGGCTTTCACGCTCGTCAAAGTGCTGGCGGTGATGGCGATCATCATCCTCGGCTTCGCGCTGTTCAGAGGCGCCCCGCCGACCGAACCCGAAGTGCTGCCGCCGGTGACGTTCGCCAACTTCCTGCTCGCGGTCGGCGCCGGCCTGTTCGCCTACGGCGGATGGCACATGGTGACCTACACGGCGGAGGAAACCGTCGACCCGACGCGCACCATCCCGCGCTCGCTGCTGATTGGCATCGTCGTCGTAACTCTCTGTTACATCGGCCTGAACGTCGTCTACTTGATGGTGCTGCCGATCACCTCGGTGATGACGTCGACACGCGTCGCCGCGGATACGTTCGAGGTGCTGATTGGCCCCGGCGCGGCGGGAGCCATTTCCGCGCTGGTGATGTTCAGCTCGTTCGGCGCACTGAATGGCATCGTCCTGGTGGGGCCGCGTGTCTACTACCAGATGGCGCAGGACGGCTTGTGGTTCAAGTTTGCGGGCCACCTGCATCCGACGTTCCTGACGCCGGATCGCGCGATCATCGCGCAGGCGGTGTGGTCGTCAGTGCTGGTGATGACCGGCAGTTACCGCGCCCTGTTCACACGCGTGATTTACACCGAGTGGATCTTCTTCGCGATGCTGGCGCTTGGCGTGATCATCATGCGGCGGCGCCCCGGCTACGCCCCGGCGTGGCGGATGGCGCTGGTTCCGGCCGCGCCGATCCTGTTCATCGTCGTGTCGCTGATGATCGTCGTGAACCAGATTCGCGTGGATGTGGCGAGCGCCGCGATGGGCCTTGGCATTGTCGCCACCGGTTTCCCCGCATATTATCTGTGGGCCGGCCGCCAAAGATCAGCGTAGGCGCGGCGCACCCGGATACCGATACATGAAAATCGACTTCCACAACCATTACTATCCGCCCGAGTACCTCGAGTCGGTCAAACGCGGCCCGGCGAAGGTGCGCATGGACTTTGACGGCGAGGGCAACCCGCGCCTGCATTACCCGGGCGACTACAACATCCTCGTGCCCGGGCATCGCGATCTCGATTTCCGCGAAGACGTCCTGAAAAAGCACGGCGTCGACAAGCAGGTGATCACCTTCACCACGCCGGGCACGCATTACGAGGAGCCGGCGATCGCGGTGGCGATGGCCAGGGAGATCAACAATGCATTCGCGACGGCGGTCAGGCAGCGGCAGCATTTCCTGTCGCTGGCGACGCTGCCGCTGAACGATCCCGCGGCTTCGGTCGCCGAGCTGGAACGGGCGATGACGGAGCTCGGCCTGCCCGGCGCGATGGTGTTCAGCAACGTCAACGGCACGGCGCTCGCCGACGCGGTCTACGAACCGTTGTGGAAGAAGGCGAACGCGCTCGGCGCCGTCATCTACATTCACCCGGCGCACCCGCTCGGCGTCGAGGCGATGGAGAAGTACTGGCTGATGCCGCTGGTCGGCTTCCTGATGGACACGACGCTGGCGGCCGCGCACCTGGTGTTTGCCGGCGTGCCGGAACGGTATCCGAAAATCAAATGGGTGCTGACGCACATGGGTGGGGCAGTGCCGTACCTGGCCGAGCGCTTCGATCGCGGCTACGAAGCATTCTCCGAATGCCGCGCCAACATCAGCCGGGCGCCGAGCTCGTACCTGAAGCAGTTCTATTACGACACGGTGAATTTCGACGTCAACAACATCGAGCTGGCGATCAGGTTCGCCGGTGTCGATCACATCCTGGCCGGCAGCGACTACCCGCATCAGATCGGCAGCATTCCGAAAATGCTCGATGCAATCAGTCGTCTGCCGGTCTCGTCCGCTGAACGCGAAGGCATTTACGGCCGCAACGCCGCGGCCCTTTTGGGAGTGTCATAGATGAAGAGCCGAGTCGCCGGAGCCGCCGCGCTCCTCGTTGTCGTATTCGCCGCCGGTGTCGCGATCGGCCAGCAGACCGCCACCACGCGGCGCGAACCGCAGTTCGAGAACAGCGAAGTGCAGGTGTGGAAATCGATCATCTATCCGGGCAAGCCGCTCGGCCTGCATCGCCATGACCACGGCCGCGCGCTGGTCTCGCTCAATGGCGGCACCCTGAACGTGGTCGACGGTGACGGCAAAGTGCTGGATACCTACAAGCTGGAAGCCGGCAAAGCGATGTGGCTCGATGCCGACAAGCCGGGCACCCAGCACGCCGACGTCAATCCAGGCAAGGACCCCGTCGAAGTGATCGTCGTGCAGTTGAAGAACGACAAGCCGAGTAGCGGCGGCCCGTCCGCCGATGTGAGGTGATGATGCGAACGCTGCTGTTGTTGACCGCCATGCTGCAGGCGCAGTCGGCCGCGCCTCCTCCGGCGACCGACATCTATCTGGTGCCGCTGAAGGCGGGACTGGCATCGTTGCAGGCGGCCAGGCCAACGCCGGTGTCCGCGGCGCCGGGCTACGACAATCAACCGTATTTCAGCCCCGACGGCAATCGCCTCCTGTTTGCCGCCAATCGCGACGGCAAGCAGACCGACGTCTACGCATTCGATCGCGCCACCGGTCGCGTCACACAACTGACGCGCACCGCCGAGAACGAGAATTCACCCACGTTCGTGCCCGAGGGGGCCGGGCCTGCGGGGAGCTTCACGGTCGTGCAGTCAGAGTTCGAAAAGGGTGGAGGTCGGCCCGCCACGCCCATCCAGCGGCTGTGGCGATTCAATGGTGACGGTACGGCGCCGCACCTGATGCTGGCCAACATCAGTCCGGTCGGCTATCACGCGTGGATCGACGCCGACCGGCTCGTGCTGTTCGTGCTCGGCCAGGCCGGCAAGCCGTCGACCTTGCAGATCGCGAGCGTGAAGAGCGGCACGGCGGAGATCGCCGCCGAAGGCATCGGCCGCTCCCTGCATCGCATTCCCGGCACCCGACTAGCGAGCTTCGTCCACCGCGAGACCGAGACGGAATATTGGGTCAAGCAGATTGACGTCGCCAGCAGGAAAATCGATCGGCTGGTCAAGGTGCCGGAGGGCAATAACGAACGTGACATGGCGTGGATGCCCGACGGCCAGACGATTCTGATGTCAACCGGCTCGAAGATCCTGTCGTGGACCAAAAGCGTGGACGGGTGGAAAGAAGTCTTCGACGCCGCCGCTCACCAGCTTGGCGCGGTGACGCGCATGGCCGTGGCGCCGAAAGGCGACGCCATCGCCATTGTCGTCGCCGAAGTCAAAAAATAGGGCGAACCCGGCGCCGCCACGCGAACGCCGTCGCGATCATTGCGAGCAGCAGCAGCAGGCTGCCGGCGAGCAGACGGGGCGGCGTGAACGAGAAGTGATGGCGCCCGGATCGACCGGGCGGCACCGTGACCGCCGACAACTCGGTTAACGGCCTCACCTCGATGTCGCCTGCCGTGGTGCGCCAACCGGGTGCCCAGTTCTGGTTGAGGATGATGCGCGCGTCCTGCGGGCCGTCTTCCACCGTGAAGGTCAATCGATTCGGTGTGAATTCGACGGCGCTGACGCGCGACGGAGCGTTGGCGTCCAGGACCGGCGGCCCCGGCCCCGCGCCTCGAGCGAGCTGCAGCGATTCGTAGCAGTTGTAGAACGACCTGTTCGCCATCAAGGCGCGCAGCATCGGCGAGCCTTTCGTATAGGGGCTGCTTTCGGTATCCGTCGTAATCTGGTGCGGACCGGCCATCCAGCGGAACGTGGTGTCGAAGGGCGGCTCGGTAAATACGCCTTTCAGATTCCACTGGTTCATCACAATCACGTGCGCTGACGCACCGAGCGCAGCGGCGGTCATCACGATTTTCGGGATCGTCGCGAGGCCGTGGGTCGCAATGGCCGAGCGGATCGCCCACGCCAGCGTCAGCGCCGCGAACTGCAGAAATGGAATCGTGTAACGGCTCGGGATGCGAAAACTCGAAAACAACGGCAGCGACTGGATGACGGTCGCCGGCGCCAACGCACCGAACTCGCCCAGTGAGAGCAGGAACAGTACGAGCGTGGTGACGGCCAGCGATATCCCGAACCATCGCGGCGCCGCCCCTTGCCCCGCGAAAACATAGACAAAGCCGGCGAGCAGTGCGATCGCCGAACCGAGACCGATGTAGTTGCCGTACTCGTGCCACCCGTGCCGCTGCGACGGCAGCCGCGCGCCGACGTCTTGCGTCGGTACCAGGTAGGTTTGCCACAGCAGGTCCGCGGTCAGCCGATCCGGCTTCTCGATCGGATTCCGCGTATCCCAGAAGTAATCGCCGTTGACGAATTCGACCACCGGCAGGAGCTTCGGCGCCGAATAGGCCACCGCGGCCACCCCGAACATCACGGCGAGTGCGAGCGGCCGCCAGTCCAGGCGTGCGACGGCGGCACAGATCGAAAACGTCGCGAGCGCCGCGATCGACATCGGCAGGATGTGCGTCCCGCCATTGAAAACCATCAACGCCAGCGTCGCCGCCGCGAGGCACACGTACTTCCACTCGCCGGTCTTATACGCCTTGAAGAACCAATACAGCTGCAACGGCAGGTAGAAGCCGGGCAGAAAGACACTGTGGCCCACGCGCAGATGAATCGCCGGTGCGCCCGACGCCGTGACCAGGGTTGCGAGATAAATCACGGCCGGCAGGAACGTCAGGCCGATGATCCGCGTCACGACGAGGTGCATGCCCACGAACCCGATCCAGTAGTGCAGCACGATGTTGATCTTCATCGCCAATTGCAGCGACATCACCATCGTCAGCGGATACACCGGGCTGAGGATCGCGACCTGCGGGTTCTGCCACATGACGTTGCCGCCGCAGTACCACGGGTTCCAGAACGGCATCTGGCCGTATTCGACCAGGTTCTTCAGGACGACGCCGTAGTAGAAGAGGTGTTGATCCCAATCGTTCGTGCCGAGGCCTTGAGGGACTTCGAACAGCGGCAGGCAGAAGGCGATCGAAAGCAGGCCGTACAACGAAACGAGCGCCGCGGCTCGCGGCTTCATAGTGGACGCAGCCGAACGCACGTACGCACAGTACGCGCAGTGAAGCTCAGGCGCAACTACGCATGAGCATGATCAGGATCGCCGAACCTATCAACGAGATGACGATCGAGCCGAGGCAGCCAAACCTGTTCGAGAAGAAGACAAACACACTCCAGCGTAACAGGCGTGACGCTTGCAAGTCCCGGAATGCGTGAAGTTCGGATGTCACGTCGCGATTGCCGGCTGGTCCATTCGCCAGGAGCTGTCCGGGCTGTTCGCCGCCGAGGGGACGCACCTGCAACGCTACGCGTCGCGATTTGCGGCTGTGGAGATCAACTCGAGCTTTTACCGATCACACCAGCGCGAAACTTACGAGAAATGGGCGGCCAGCGTGCCTTCGCACTTTCGCTTTGCCGTGAAGATGCCAAAGTGGTTGACGCATGAACGTGGTCTTGAGGACACCGGCGCGGACCTGACCCGATTCGTCAAGGAGATCGCCGGCCTTGGCCGAAAGCTTGGCTGCGTCCTCGTCCAGCTGCCGCCAGGACTGGCCTACGATCCACGCATCGTCGAAACGTTTTTTGCGAGGCTGCGTGCCCGACACCGCGGCTCGATCGTCTGCGAACCGCGTCACCCGACATGGTTCACGGGCGCGCCGGATCGCCGCCTCGACGCGCACGGCGTCGGCCGTGTTGCCGCGGATCCATCGTGCGGCGAAG
>DASPNQ010000107.1:0-11765 GCA_035626435.1 Vicinamibacterales bacterium | reverse complement strand
CGCGTCAGTGGGTGGCGGGTGTCATGATCGGTGTCGCCGCCGTGGCGTTCGCGATTGCGTTGATGACCGGCTTGAGCCGCGTGCTGAGTACCCCGGCGGCGGGTACGCCGCCCGCCGATGCGGCGGCGGCCACGCCCGCGGCCGCGCCCGCCGTGCCGAAGATCAAAGCGACGTTGTACTTCGCATCCGAAGATGGTCTGTCCCTGGTCGCGTCGGAACAGGACGTCCCGCTGGCCGAAGGCGCGGTGGCGCAGGCGCGATCCATTCTTGAAGCGCAGCTCGCTGCCGATGCGCAGGCACCGCTCGCCTCGACCATTCCGAAAGGCGTCGCGCTCCGCGGCGTCTTCGTCTCGGACCGCAACGAGGTGTTCATCGATCTCGATCCGGCGATTCGTACCGCCCACCCGGGCGGGTCGATGGCGGAGTTGATGACGGTCTACACCATCGTGAACGCGGTGCTCACCAACCTGCCGAATCTGCAGGACGTGCAAATCCTGATCGGCGGCCAGGAAGTCGACACGCTCGCCGGGCACGTCGACCTGCGTCGCCCGCTCCGTAAGAACGATGGACTGGTCGCCAATCGGCAGTAGCAACGACCACGATGAGTGGTCACGAATCGATAACCGGAAACGACACAGAAATGAATCGCCTAAACGACCGCGCGCCGAACGAGCTCCGACCGACGACCCTCACCCCGAATTTCACGATCCACGCCGAGGGTTCGGTGTTGATCGAGGTCGGCCACACCCGCGTGATTTGCACCGCGAGCGTGGACGAGAAAGTGCCGCCGTTTTTGCGCAACACCGGCAAGGGATGGGTCACCGCCGAATACGGCATGCTGCCTCGCGCCACGACCACGCGCAGTACGCGTGAGGCGGCCTCCGGAAAGATCGGCGGCCGGACGATGGAGATCCAGCGGCTGATCGGCCGGTCGATGCGGGCGGTCATCGATCTGCCGCATCTGGGCGAACGCACGATTTATCTCGACTGCGACGTCATTCAAGCCGACGGCGGCACGCGCTGCGCGTCGATCACCGGCGCCTTCGTGGCGATGGTGCTCGCGCTTGGCAAGTTGAAGCAGGCCGGCACGCTGAAGACCATCCCGGTGTCCGACTACGTCGCCGCCGTCAGCGTCGGCGTAGTGGCCGGCATGCCGCTGCTCGATCTTGCGTACGAGGAGGACTCGAAGGCCGACGTCGACATGAACGTCGTCAAGACCAGCGACGGCCGGTTCGTCGAGATTCAAGGCACCGCGGAAGCCGAGCCGTTCGGCACCGACGCGCTGATGACGATGCTGACGCTGGCGGACAAAGGCATCACCGATCTCATCGCGCAGCAACGCGCCATCGTCGGATCGATCCTTGGCCGGTAAGTTACTGATCGCCACGACCAATCCGAACAAGATTCGCGAGATTCGGCCGCTGCTCGCCGAGCTCGACATCGAGCTGCTGACCCTGGCCGACGTCGCTCCGGTCGCCGAGCCGGATGAAACCGGCGCGACCTTCTCGGAGAACGCGCGCATCAAGGCCCTGGCCTACGCGCGCGACACCGGCCTGACCGCCGTCGCCGAAGACTCCGGTCTCGAGGTCGATGCCATGAATGGCGAGCCCGGCGTGCATTCGGCAAGATTCCTCGGCGCTGCAACACCGTACGCGGTGCGCTTTCAGGAAATCTTCAGGCGTATCGATGGCCGACCGCGCGATGCACGATTCGTGACGGCGCTGGCAGTGGCGCGCGGCAACACGCTGCTCTTTGAAACCGAGACATCCGTCGAAGGCGAGGTGGCGCCGGCTGCCGCTGGTGAGCACGGCTTTGGCTACGATCCGATCTTCTGGTATCCGCCGTTGCAATCGACCACGGCGCAGCTGACGGACGGAGAGAAAGCCGCAATCTCCCATCGCGCGCGGGCCTTTCGTGATTTGCGCCGCTGGCTGCGCACGCGGCCAGCAGCCTTTGCGGCGGCCGCCGGCTAACCGCGCCCGAGCAGGCGCAATTCGTGTTCGAGCGTCTGCGCCATGCCCTCTTCGAGCGGCCGCGCGCGAAATCCCAGTTCACGCACTGCCTTGTCATTCGCGCCGAAATACGTCGTCCCGGCCAGCACGCGCAGCGCCTCAGGCGTCAACGCAGGTGGCAGCGTCGCGACACGTTCGATGACGCTCAACGTCGCCGCCATCGCGCGCATCAGCGTCGGCCCGGGATGCAATAACGGCGGCCTGACCCTGGCGAGCGCCGCAGCAAGATCGAAGGCGGCCTCGAAGGTGTGTCGCGGCCCGGTGATGATGTAGGTCTCGCCCGGTCTGCCCTGTTCCATCGCCTGGATGTGGCCGCGCGCTGTATCTTCCACGTGCGCCCAGCAGAACGCCGTCCGCGCCGGGGTCATCGGCAGCCGCCCGCGCAACAGGTCGACCAGGCCCGTCCGCATGCCGCTGGTGTCGCCGGGTCCGTAGACGAGGCCGGGCATGACGATCGTCAACGGCAGGCCTTCTTCGATCTTCGGCAACGCGACGCGGTAATGCGCAATCCACTTGGTGCGATCGTAGTGGCTCAAATGCGGGCCGTCGTACCGGTAGGTTTCGTCGGGTACCTGCCCCTTCGTGTCGGAGAACACCGCGACGGTGCTCGTATACACGCCGCGAGGGATACCAAGGGCTCGCATGCATTGCAGGACGTTACGCGTGCCATCCACGTTGATGCGATCGACGAGCGGGTTCTGGACGCCGACCTTGTACCACGCCGCGACGTGAAAGACGCCGTCGGCGCCGGTCATCGGCGCCTTCAGCGTTTCACGATCGGTGATGTCGCCGGCATGCAGTTCGACGCCGAGCGCTTTGAGAATGCCGGCGCGCTCTGGCGAACGCACCAGCGCCGCCACTTTGTGGCCGCGGCCAATCAGCTGCTTGACGAGCTCGCCGCCGATGAAGCCGGTTGCGCCAGTGACGAAATATCTGGCCATTGCTGACGCCCCAGCTTACCTTGAACGGCGTCGAGGCCTTCGGTCAGGTCGGCGATCAGATCGTCGGCGTGCTCGATGCCTGGCGACAGGCGGATCAAGGCATCCGACAAGCCGACGCGCGCGCGATGCGAAGCAGGAATCGACGCGTGCGTCATCGTCGCCGGATGACAAATCAGCGACTTGACGCCGCCAAGACTTTCGCCGAGCGCGAAGAATCGACGCTGCGAGACAAACGCCTTCACCTGATCGATGGTGCCGCGCAATTCGAACGACACCATGCCGCCGAATCCCGGGTAATAGACCCGGGCGACCGCATCGTGGCGCCGCAGCGCATCGGCGATCCGGGACGCGTTCTCGGCGTGCCGCTGCATGCGCAATTCAAGCGTCTTGAGACCGCGCAGCGTCAGCCAGCAATCGAGCGGCGCCGGCACGGCGCCGATCGCGTTCTGCAGGAACCTGATCGGCTCGAAGATCGCCGCATCCTTCGCGAGCACTGCGCCCTGAATGAGATCCGAATGTCCGGCCAGATACTTGGTGACGCTGTGCACGACGACGTCGGCGCCCAGTGCGAACGGCTGCTGAAATACCGGCGTGGCGAAGGTGTTGTCGACCACCACGCGGACATCGTGGCGATGCGCGATCTCGGCGATCGCGCCGATGTCCGAAACAATCAGGCGAGGATTGGTGGGTGACTCCAGCCACACCAGGCGCGTGCGTGCGCCGACCGCGGCGCGAACCGCGTCGAGATCGGTTGTGTCGACCGGTATCACTGTGAGGTCGAACGACGCAAAGACCCGCGTCAGCAGCCGGAAGGTACCTCCATAGACGTCGACCGGCACCACGATCTCGTCACGAGGACGAAGGTACGCGTGCAGGACCGCATGCTCGGCGGCAAGGCCGGATGCGAACACCGCACAGTGATCGACGCCCTCCAGCGCCGCAAGCACGTTCTCGAGACGTTGCCGCGTCGGATTGTTCGTGCGCGAATAGTCAAAACCGAGATTGACGCCCGGACTCTCCTGTTCGAAGGTCGACGTCTGGTAGATCGGCGCAATCAGCGCACCGGTGGATGCGTCGCTGGATTGAGCCGCGTGAATGGCGCGGGTTGCGAAATGCATCACAGCCTCCTGAACGCTGCCGCGTCGATGCGATGGGTGTTGCCGAGCCGCGCGATCGCTGCCTCGACGTCGCGGCGGTGGTGCGCCCCGATCAGCAGCCATCGGGTATGCGCGGTGTTGTAGTCGGCGACGCGCTCGACAGACAAGCCCGCGCCGGCGACGACGGCCGTAATCGCCGATGCCGACGGCAACATGCCCGGACAGCACACGCGAAGAAACCATCCTGTGACCGGAGATCCCGCACACACGGTCCGCGTCAACGACACCGGCCGTTCGTGAATCACCCGTTCGGTCGACGCCGCCTGGATGGCGTCATCCAGCAACGTTGCCGCGGTGACGGCAGGACCCGCGCCGGGGCCGCTGAAGAACAGGTTGCTGACGTGACGGCCGTCGAGCCTGATGCCGTTCAGAACTCCGCCAAGCGAGGCGAGCGGTTCGCTCGACGACAGCAACGCCGGCCCCACGAACGCGTGCACGCCCGCGGCCTCGCGCCGGGCAAACACGACCGGCTTGATGGCGGCGCCGACCGTACGTGCGGCCGTCGGATCATCGGCGCTCAGACCGCGAATGCTCGTGACCTCGAGCGCCTCACGCGACAAGTGCCCCCAACCGAACAGCGATGTCAGCAGCAGCAACTTGTCGGCGGCATCGAGGCCGTCCAGGTCGCGTGACGGATCGGGTTCCGCGTAGCCAAGCCGCCGCGCCTGCCCGCAAGCATCGTCGAACGTGCATCCCTGTTCAGCAAGCGCGCTCAAAACGAAGTTGGTCGTGCCATTGACGATCGCAATCAGGCGATCGACGCAGTTGACGAGCGGCCGGGCGGCAAGCGTGCCGAGAAACGGCACCCCCGCCAGCGCCGTCGCCTCGTAGCGAAATGCCGCGCCACGCGCGGCCGCGATTGCCGTGAGGTGCGCACCGCAATGCGCGACTAGCGCCTTGTTCGCGGTGACCACGGATGTGCCGCGGCCCAGCAGCCGCGTGACCAGGGTGCGCGCGGGCTCGACGGCATCGAGCGTCTCGATCACGACGTCGTAGCGGCCGCGCAGGAACACCGTGGGATGCGCCGTGATCCGCACGTCGGGGCAATCGCGCGCGCGTGTGATATCGCGCACGAGCGCCTGCTCGACATTGAAGCGCAACGCGGCATGCGCGGTCGCCGCCCGATCGGCGGCCAGTCTGGCGACCGCCTGGCCGACCTGCCCGAGGCCGAGCAGCCCGATGCGGATGGTGCGCACCGCTGTCGCGCGCGTGGGCTTCGGCGCGCGCAGCCGCAGCGGCCACGAGTGGGTGCGAGGGTGCTCGATTGTGTCGATTGCCACGATGCCTCCTTATCTATCCCGTGCCGTGGCGCGCGCCTCAATGCGCGAGCGACAGCGTGGGCGGGAATTAGCACCACGGCTGTTGCAGCCAGGTTGCTGTGGCATCGTCGGGCCCGTTCCCTCCGCCACTCTCGATAACGGTCCCCGCGGGACCGGCCGAAGTTGAATCAATGTATGCCGATACAATGATTCGTGTCAATGACCGATCCACATCGCAACGGCAACATCGACCAGTCGACACGTCTCGATCGCTGCGGTACGAAATTCGTTGGGGCGAGTGCCGCTACCTTCTGGTGACCGTCCGGTTGCGGAAGGCCATCCGCCTTCGTGGGGGTAATGCAGTCTGAGGGTAAGCTTTGGCCCGCGTAGATCTGCGTTGTCAGCCACGGACAGCCGTGTTAACCTCTGCCGTCCCGCTAGTCGCCGTTAGCGAGTTTTGAGGAGAACGTCGTGGCGAAAATCCACTCTGGACGTACGAAGGTGTTCAACCGCGTAGCCCCGGGGCGCCGTGGCTTCATCAAGCGGCTCGTGGGCGGCGCCTTCGCGGTTCCGGCGATTGCCTCATTCTCGTTCGATTTGTTCGGGTGGACGGACATCGCTTCCGCTCAGTCCTATCCTTATCCTTACCCCTGCTATCCCTACCCGCAAGGAAGGAATCGGTGTGTGTGCGACAAGCGACGCGGGCCATTGTCGGTCCAAATCGGCTTTGAGGCACGCATCACAAAAAACGGCAAGATCGAGCGTGGCCACAGTTTCCACATCGATAAGCGGCAGAACCTGACACTGGTCACGGTCTGGGATGCCGACGTGGTGGGCAATCACCCGGTCGCACAGCACGTGGACGTCTTCATGCCTGACGGCTCGCAGCTCTATCCCGGCCCCGAAGACGTCAGCCTGTCTCACGGCGATATCGATCCGCGCAAGCACGACCGTCTCAACCCTGTTTCCGTGCTGTTGTCAGGCATCGGGCCGGGTTCACCCGTGGGTCGATGGTTCGTTCATGTCTCCCTGGTGACGGCTGAGGGAGCGGTCCTGCAGCGCTGCGCGCACTTCGAGCTTCACTGCTAACGAAGATGCGCGCGGTTGCGCGAAGGCGGCCGCGATTTGGCCGCGCTCGATCCGGTCAGGATGACGCCCTTCGCTAGAAGCTCGTTGAGCACGCGTGCCACCGGCTTATCTGGCCTCGCGGTCATCCCGTAGGCAAGCCGCACCAGTTCAACAATGTCATCCCAGGAGTTGCGGCCGGTACAGAGTTCCACGATCAATGCCGCGGTGCGGTTCAAGTAGTGGACGCTGTCGCCGTGGCTGATCACAATCCCGTCGGCGGTTCTTCGGGTCGTCAGCCCAGCTGTTATGCGAGGCCGTACCTGTCCTCGCGCACGTGCCGGCGGCGCGGCCTTCGACCGCGCCGGCCTTTCGGCGCCCGCCAGGCTGCGCGCGGCAACGCGGCGCGCGGCTGACAGGTGCGGCAGGTCGATGAAACCGGACGGGGCAACCGCGGCCCGAGAGCGTGCATTTCGTAGACGGCCGGCGCGCGCAGTTTTGTCGATTTCGTCGAACCTCGTGAGGATGCGTTGCACCACCGCTTGGGGGCTGAAGTGCGATTCGAGATTTGCGCGCGCATGATTCGCGCGCCGTCTCGCAACTTCCGGGTGCTGGTGCACACGGCGCATGAGGTGACGCAAGTGGGCCTCCGAAGGGCTCGCCCACCGATGATCGGTGGAGCCGTCGAGCTCCGCGACCCTTCGACCGACCCGCACCAGATCGAAGTCGAGCATGTACGCGTCGCGGCCGTTCAAAAGTTCTCGCGTATCGCCCCAGTTGGTCGCAATCACCGGCACCCCCATCGCCATGGCCTCGAGCACCGACCTGTGGCAATCGCCTGCGCGACGCGGCGCAACGAGGCAGTCGACGGAGCGGTACCAACGCGCGACGTCCGACGTGAGCGACGGATCCACGATCTCGACCCTCGGGCGGCGAGTCCGACTCCTGAGCGCACGAAGCTGGTTCTGGAGTTGCCGCGACCGCGCCGCGGAGCCCTCCGCAATCACATACAGGCAGACATCCTCCTTGGACGAAAACTCCTTCAGATATGCGGAGAACAGGATGTCGCTACCGTCGTGCGGCGCTCGCGGCAGAACGGCGAGGAAGGCAAACGACGGCCGGTTGCGCAGGGGCCACGGCTCGTGACGTTCCGGCTGGAAGAACTTCTCGTCCACCGGCGGCGGGATCTCGAAGAGGCGCCGTCGATCGACGCCATTCGCTGCGAACGTCTCCAGGCTGAAGCGGCTCGGGACCCAGAATTCATCGAGCTCCTGGCACCGCGCCACCCATGAGGCCGGCAGCTGGTCGGTCCAGACGGTGGTCCTCGCAATACCGTACGCATCGACGGGCAGTTGCGGCATCTTGTCCAAAGGCCCCTGGACTACCGTGGCGCCGTGGTCATCGAGCGCGTCATAGGCGCCGGCGAGCCCAAAAAGCCGTTGTCGCGTCGCAGCCGGCAGGTCGCTCACGAAGCTGTTCGAATACGGTTCAAAGGCGTGCGCGATTCCAAGGGGACGCCGCTCTGCTACGGCGACCGCAAGAGTGGCGGCTTCGGCACCGGCGTCGCTGCGCGCGAACACAGGCGCGAGCCAGCGGACCGCCATCCGTGCGCGCTGCCGATCGGCCGACGGCCGTCCCCTGTATCGGAGCGGTTTGAGCGCTGGAGGCACGTCGACAGCCATTAGCCTCGGTCGACCGTGCTCCAACGCCTCGTGAAAGGTCGGACGCAGTTCTGCCGGCAGCCGCGCCAGGAAGCGCAGCAGATCCTTCGCTTGCCCGCGCAGCGCCATCAGCATCGCAAGGTTGTGTAGTGCGGCGCCGCACCGGGAATCCGCATCAAGCGCGCGCCGATAGCAGAACTGCGCGTACGCACCGTCCCAACTGAGCTCATCGCTCCACGGCACGGCACACTTCATCGCGGCGTTGCCGAGCGCTACCCACGCGCGAGCAACGTCTGCTGAACTGCGCGGATCGACATCGTACAGTTTGTGAATGGGGGTCCGCTCGCGATACGCCGGATAGAGGCGTGACAGCTCGTGATGTCGCCAATCGTTCGTAAACGTCAGACCCTTCGGGTTCTGGTAGAAAAGCGTTAAGACCTCAGGCACGTGCACAGCCTGACAGCCCGCTGCCGCAAACCGCATCAGGAACTCGTAATCTCCAATCACGGAAAAACTCGGATCGAACCGCCCGATCCGATCGAACACCGTTCGTCGCCACATGGGATGGCATCCGCCAATGCAAAAGAACATCGATTGAGCCGGGTGAAAAGGCGGATGCAGGATCAGGCGGAACGCATGCGGATCGGCAAAGGTATCGTTCGGTATAGAGGTCCACGCGTAGTTGCCGTACGCCAGATCTGCCTCTGGATAGGCGTCGAGCGCCGCGGCCAGGCGCTCGAGCGCATCATGGCGGTGGGCATCGTCGGTGTTGGCGTTCGTGATATACGTGCCTCGCGCGACGCGCAGTGCGCGATTCCATGAGGCGTAAAGCGTCTCTCGCCGCGTGCGCAGATAGACGATGTTGTCGTAGCGTCCCTGGAAATCTTCCACGACGGCTCGTTCGTTCTGTTCCGAGCCGCTGTCTACCACGACGATCTCAATCTCGGCCGCGATGGTTTGGGCCTCGAGATCCTCCAGGCAGTAGGGAAGCAACCGCTCGGCGTTGTACGTGGAAACGATCGCGGAGATTCGGTATTGCCCGGCGTCGTGTCTGCGGCTGGCGCGTGACGGCATTGCGGTCGATGCGGATGGCGGCTATCGGCTGATTGCCCGCAGGTTCTGCGTCTTCAACTCGCCCTCACTGAGCATCAGCCGCACGGCCCCGATTGCGCAGGATTCGAGGAAACGGGGTTCGAACCATTCTTCTGGTTCGCCGGGGTTGACGGCAGCCAGGTAATACTCACCCGGTGGTAAGCCGACAATTTCGAACCGTCCGTCCTGATCGGGCTTGCCGGGCACGATTCGACGCGACTGCGCGTACCAAAGCGATGCATTTGTCGGAAACGCGAGCACGGTTTCGCCGCTGAGCGGCTGCCCGCGCTCGTTGGTCAGCGTACCCTGCACGCCGGCAAGTCTATCGGTAAAGACAGCGGTCACGCCGGCAGCGGACTGCCCGCCGCGAATCTCGAACGGTGTGTCGACGACATCGCGGCCGTCGTACAAAACGGACGCGAGCATCCAGCCGCGTGGCGCCTCGCCGCGAATCCAATGCAGCCCTTGCCGCACAGCGGTGATTGTGAATTTTCCGTCGCGGTCGGCGACCGCGGTCGGAGGCCCGCCGGGTTCGGTGGGACGGACCGGCGAGACTGAGATGCGGAAGCGATCCAAGTCGGGGAGCGTCTCGGATGTACTGGGCCGCAACACCACAGCGCCGCTAAGGGTGCCGCCTGGTGCGAGCGTGAGCGCCACGCTGACAGCTGCGCCGTCGACCGTTACCGGCATGGTGCCGAACTCCGCAGCTTCGCCAGTGATCGTGCTCCGGGCACTAAGCCTGTAACGTCCGGGCGGGACATCGGATATCGAGAAACCACCATCGTCGGCGAGGCTGGTGCTGAAGCGCGTGCCAAGGGGACCGCCATGCGCGTTCTGTTCGCCATCCAGAACGAGGCTCACCATGCCGGACCATGTAGCGTGGCCATTTGAGCCAAAGACGTGCCCACTCACCTGCGCCGTGCGCACCAGCAGCAAATTGAAGCTCACGTCGGCGGCCTCATTGGCGAGGCCGACGCTTACCGGTTGCGCGTCGTTCATCGAAACAACACCCGGATAGTAAGTCGGCGCGTAGCCGACGGGTTCGTCGGCGGCGCCGTCCACAGCGGGTTCGCCAGAAATGAGGTTGGCACGGTTGCTGGCGCTCACGTAGTAGGTGCCCGGATTCAGGCCCCAGATTCGGTACTGTCCGCGGTCGTCGGTCTGCGCGATGCCGGCCGGCGCGAACTCGCGCGTGCTCTCGGTGTACCGGAGTCGCAGCGCTTGAACGGTCACGCCCGCAGCTAGGTCGCCGCTCTCGTCTGATATACGGCCCGAGATGGCGCTACCGGCGGGCAGTCGGAACTCCACGCCGCTCAACTCCTGCCCACCGGTAAGGTGCAGCGGTGTTCCCGGCTGGAACGGGCGACGTTGTCCATATGACATGGTTAAATAGCCGGCCTTCGACGCCGTCACGGTGAAACGTCCGCCTCGAAGGCCGGCGAACTTGAACACGCCGGACGCGTCGGTCATGACGGATCGACCCTCCGCAAGCTCGCTTCCGATGATGGTCACGCGCGCGCGAGAGATCGGCCGTCCGCCTTCGGTACGCACGACCCCGCTGATCGCGCCGGGCGGTGTTTGAGCGGTCGCCTGTCGAGCGGCCGTATCCCTCAGAGGGACCGGTCCCGATTGCGCGACGGCCAGGGCCGACAACAGAATCAACCCGCAAACGGGGACGACTGCCTGAGCAACCCGTCGAAGCCTGCTCATCCTGCAACTATTCGACGCAGCGCGCCGTGTTTGCGAAGCCCCTGAACTCGGGCAGTCGAAAGCATCGGAGGAATGCTGCAAATTGTCAGCATGCCGCCGGCGAATAGCAAGAGGAAATGACGGCAGGTCTGCACTGCCTTCCTTGTCGATTGCGCTCGTGGTAGTGAGCCGGGAACTGTGCGGATCGGAGCCCGAGTTAGCCCCTTCATCGACTAATGCCGTTTCATTCCTTAACCGGCCGTCGCTGGGAAGATTGCGGGATGATCCTCCGGATCGCCGCCGATCAGCGCGTCGCGTCAATTTTTATACGTGCTCGGTGTCCTCGGCCACAGCCCGCACTACGGCAGCGTGCCCGTAGCCGCGACGCAATAGCAGGCCGGAGACATCGCTGGCCCGAAGCGTACCGACTAGTGGCGTGCGCGAAGGCGACTCGGGCCCGACGCGAGCCGCTCCAACAACACGGTCCACGCTCGCCGCGTATCGGATTTCTCGAGACTGCTGAGCTAGAGGCAATCGCGCACTCGCCATTGACTCAAACAAATGCCTGCGATCGTCAACATCGCGCAATTGATTGGCGACGAGGATGATGGGCCAAGCCTGCAACACAAGAAAGTGCCGCCTACCGTGAACGCTCCTTGCGACCCGAAGCACATCAGAGTAGAGTATCCCCACCGCAAAATCCGCCGGGTATGCTTGGACATCTCGATATCCGCTCGCTTGTCAAAGCGCTCGCCACGAGATTGTCTCGCGGATGAAGTTCCCCTCGCACGTCGGAAAATACCGTCTGGAGCGCCGCCTTGGCCAGGGCGGCATGGGAACCGTGTTCCTCGCTCAGGACGTGAAGATCAACCGGTTGGTCGCGCTTAAG
>DASPNQ010000106.1:0-5368 GCA_035626435.1 Vicinamibacterales bacterium | reverse complement strand
GCTCGCCAACGTCACCACCGACGCCGCGTGGCCCGCGACGTTTGCACTCGTCGCCGTCGGCCTGATCGTAGAATTCGTCGCCTGGACGATGGGATTGGGCGCCGCGATCGTCACCGGCCTGGGCCGCTGGTATACGGTGCCGCCGCCGATTGCCACGTCACCATCGCGGCCTGCGACCCCCGCACCAGCCGTCTAACTCTTAACTTTTAACTTTCAACTTTTAACTTTCAGTCCTGCCCGAGCCCTGGCCGGACCTGCACCAACGTGTTCGCCGAGGCCACGACCTTCTGGCCTTTCTTCAACCGCAGCACCACCTTGAAGCCGCCCGGGTTTCTGAACTGGTGCTCCACGGTGAAGCGGCGCTTGATCGTGCTCTTGCCCGCAGCGTACGGTTCGCAGTCGGCTTCCTGAGTGGATGTCGTCAGGTCGCCCCATTCCCATTCCACGGTGGGGCAGTACAACTCCTCGGAGTCGTCCGCGCCGCCTTTCAATTCCGCCACAATCACGACGCGCGCCGGCGCGAAGGACACGGCCGGACTGGCCTTGAGTGATAAGCTAGGCTTCTTGCTGCCCTGTTCGAGGGCCTGCACGAAGTTGACCGGGATGATGAGAAATGCGCCGAACGCCAGGGTGGCGACCTGAGCGACGCGTGATTTCAAAAGGTCCATGCCAAAAGTCCCCCAAGACAGGCGGGGCGCAAAGGAATTCTAACCCAACATGCATTCGCCGTACGAAGTCCCTGGACTGACAGTCAGCGGTGCGCCGCTCAGTGATATTGACGTCGACCTCATCGTCATTCCGATCGCCGAGGATGCGGCCGCGACCGTCGCGCAGCGATACGACGCGCCTCTGGGCGACGAGCTGCGGTCGGCTCTCGAGCGTGGCGAGTTTCGCGGAAAGCCCAATGAAATATTCGCCGCGCATGCTCCCGCGGGGTGGCGCGCTGCCCGCGTCGTGTTCGTTGGCGGCGGCAACCGCGCCGATATCGACGCCGAACGCGTACGTCGCATGGCGATCAGCGCGGCACAGGTCGCACGGCACCAGAAGCGCGCGCGCATCGCATGGGCGGATACCGAGCTTGGTGCCGTGCCGGCAGCCGCCCGCCTCGAGCTCGTCGCGGAAGGCTTTGTCCTCGCCAACTTCGACAACGGTGTTCACAAGAGCCGCCACGACACGGCGTTTTTTATCCGTGAAGCGGTGATTTGTACCGCAGACGATGCCGCGGCCGCGCTCGCCGCGGGCCGCGTGATGGGGGAGTCGGTCAATGGCGCGCGAGTGTTGGTCAATGAGCCAGGCAATTACCTGACGCCTCGAGTGATGGCCGACAAATCGGCCGCGTTCGCCTCCGTGCCAGGCGTGACGGTCGACATTCTGGACCAGGCGCAAATCGAAGCCTTGAATATGGGCCTGCTGCTCGGCGTCGCGCGCGGCAGCAGCGAACCGCCGCGGCTGCTGGTGCTCAAGTACGAACCGCGTGACGCGCGGGTCGATCGCACGCTCGGTCTTGTCGGAAAGGGCATCACGTTCGATACGGGGGGCATTTCCATCAAGCCCGCCGACGGAATGGAACGGATGAAGGACGACATGGCGGGCGGCGCGACCGTCGTCGCCGCGCTGCGCTCGATCGCATTGCAGCAGCTTCCGGTGCGCGCCATCGCCGTGGTGCCGATGACGGAGAACATGCCTGGTGGCCGCGCCACCAAGCCGGGCGATATCCTGACGGGCGCATCGGGATTGACGGTGGAGGTCAATAACACCGACGCCGAAGGCCGTCTCATTCTTGGCGACGGGCTCTGGTACGCGCGCCAGTTAGGCGCCACGCACCTGATCGATGTCGCAACGCTGACCGGCGCGGTCGTCGTCGCGCTCGGGAAGATCACGACCGGGCTCTTCGGGACGCCGCAACCGTGGGTCGACCACATCAAGTCCGCGGCCGATCGCGCGGGCGAAAAAGTCTGGGCGATGCCGCTGTACGACGAGTATCGCGAGCAATTGAAGAGCGAGATCGCCGACATGCTCAATAGTCCAGGCCGCCCGGCCGGAGCGATCACGGCGGCGATGTTCCTGAAAGAATTCGCCGGCACCGGCCCATGGGCGCATCTCGACATCGCCGGCACCGCGTGGGCGGAAGACGCCAAGTCCTGGCAGCCCAAGGGCGCGACTGGCGTCATGATTCGAACCGTGACTGAAGTCGCGCGCGGCTGGGAGACAATCGCGTAATGCAGGAGCAACCGATCACGCCGACGATTGTGCAGATCGTGCCGGAAAAGCCGGCGCAGGAGATCAGCATGATTGACGTCGCGGTGGCATCCTTCGGGTTGACGGGAGCGATCATGATCGCGGCGGTCGTGGCGGGCCTGCTCGCCGGCGCCGGCTACATCTGGTATCGATCGAGGCGAGCGGTCTCCACCATCGAAGAGCGCGGCCACTCGGCGAACCTGTTGCGCTAAGGGTCAGCGCTCGATCGTCAGCGTCGAATGCTGCTTGAGCGAGCGGCGATACTTCACCACCGCCGCGTGCAGCGCCTGCGCAATCTTGTCCTTATAGGCTGCCGTCTTCAGGAGGCTGTGCTCCTGGCGGTTGGTCAGGAAGGAAATCTCGGCGAGCACGCTTGGCATGGCCGCCCCGATCAACACCACGAACGGCGCCTTCTTGACACCGCGGCTGCGCACGTCGCGGTTGCTTTTCTTCAGCGTGCTGACCAGCGAATCCTGAACGATGTTGGCGAGGTCGCGTGACTCGTCCAGCTTGTTGTTCAGCGTGATGGCCTTGATCAGATCCGGCAGCTGATGCATCTCGCGCTCGGATGCGGAATTTTCGCGAGCCGCGACCGCCTCGGCTTCGGGCGATGACGCGAAGCTCAGGAAATAGGTTTCGATGCCTCTGGCGTCGCTGTTGCGGCTCGAATTGGCATGAATCGACAGGAACAAATCGGCGTTGTGCCGGTTCGCAATGGCAGTTCGTTCCTCGAGTGGCACGTAGACGTCGGTCCGGCGGGTCAGTACCACCTCGATGCCCGGCTCCTTCTGCAGCAGCTTCTCGAGACGCAGCGCCACGTCGAGCGTCACGGTCGCTTCGGTCAGCCCCCGCGCCATGGTGCCGGGATCGTGGCCGCCGTGACCCGGGTCGATGACGATCCGCGACACGCTCAAGCCGAGCTGACGCGCGATCGAGAAACCACCGGCGACGTTCGCGGCAGGCGCGGCCGGTGCAGCGGGCACGCTCGCGACAGCCGGCGGTGGCGCTGACGGCGCGGTGTTATGAATCGCGCCGGCCACCGGCACTTCCGGAGTCGGCGGTGCCAGCGCGGATTCTCGAATTTCCATCGGCGACGGTTGCACAGCCGGCGGTGGCGCGACGGCGCTACGCGCCACGCTCGGCGCGCTCGTCGAACTCGCGGTACTCGCAGCCCGCGAGAGGCCTCCGGCGCTCATCGCACGTTCTGCATCGATGATCAGGCGGAACGGACTGTAGAGCGTGAACACGCTGTATTTCGATACCTGCTCGAAGTCCAGCACGACGCGCACCGTGTTGCCCGGGTGACGGCCGACGCGGATCTTGTTGACGACGTCGCTGGAGTACGACAGCACCTTGTCCATCAGGGCCGGCGTCAGTTGCACGTTCTTCAAGTCGAAGAACAAGCGGGACGGCCCCGGGATCCGCTCTTCGCGGTACGTGACCTCGCGATCGAGCTCGAGCGTCACGCGCACGGAATCCGGCAGCACGACCCGTTGAATCGAGATGAGTGTGGCCGGGCCGGGGTCGCGCACCGACAACGCCGCCGGCGGCACCAGCGCGACCGCCGATGCCGGCTGCACGGCGACGGGAAGCGGTGTGACCGTTGGAATGCTCGCCTTTGCCAGCACCGCAAGTTTGCTGTTGGCCTGTTTCACCAGCGAGCTTGCCGGATATTCCTGAATCAGCCATCGATAGAGCTTGACGGCGCGATCGCGATCTTCAGGTCGGTTGAACCGCTGGTAGGCGGTGTCCGCGAGGCTCGCCGCATGCCACAGCGCATTGTCGGCGTAGCCGCTGGCCGGAAAGCGGCGCACCAGCGACTCGAACGACGTCACGACCTGGCTGACCTGCTTCATCAACTCAGGCATCGGCACCGCCGACTGCATGTTGGTCAGCTGAATGCGGACCTGTTCATCCTTTTCAGCCGCTGCATCGAAACGCGCTTTGACCGTCTGCGTTTGCGCCGCCGGCGCGCACACCGCTAGCGCAACGGCAATCGCCGTGAGCCACACACGCCCGCGCGTCTTACCGCAGTTGCGCATCCACTTCCTCGAAGTACTCCCGGCCGACGAGCACTTCGCGCGGTTTGCCTCCGGTCGCTGCCGACACCAGGCCTTCCGCCTCCATCATGTCCACCAGCCGCGCGGCCCGGCTGAAACCAATCCGCATCTTCCGCTGCAGATAGGAGATCGACGCCTGTCCGGTCTGAACGACGATGCGCGCCGCTTCGTCGTAGAGCTCGTCCTTCTCGAGGTCGAGACCCTCGGGGCCGCCCTTCTTCTCCTCTTCGGTAATGGTCTCGTCGTACACCGGCTTGCCCTGCTTGCGCAGAAAGCTGGCGAGCCGCGCCGATTCCTGCTCGGAGATGTACGGCCCGTGCAGGCGGATGTGGCGTGACGACGCCGGCGGCAGAAACAGCATGTCGCCTTTGCCGAGCAGCTGTTCGGCGCCATTGCTGTCGAGGATGGTCCGCGAGTCGATCTTCGACGACACGCGGAACGAAATGCGCGACGGCAAGTTCGCCTTGATCAATCCCGTAATGACGTCGACGGACGGCCGCTGCGTCGCGAGGATCAGGTGGATGCCCACGGCGCGCGCCATCTGTGCCAGCCGGCAGATCGATTCCTCGACTTCGTTGCCGGCCACCATCATCAGGTCGGCGAGCTCGTCGACGACCACGACGATGAAGGGCAGCGGACGATTCGGCTCACCTTCCTTGGGCGTCTCGCCCGATTCGAGCACGGCGCGTACGTTGCGGTTGAACTGCTCGATGTTGCGGACGCCGTATGCGGCCAGGGTCTTGTAGCGATCCTCCATCTCCCGTACCGCCCAGCGCAGCGCGTTGGCGGCCTTCTTCGGATCGACGACCACCGGGGTCATGAGGTGGGGAATGTCCTCGTACATGCCGAGCTCGAGCCGCTTCGGATCGACCATGATCAGCCGCACGTCCTCAGGCGTCGCGCGGAAGAGGATGCTCGAGAGCATCGCGTTGACGCTGACCGACTTGCCGGTGCCGGTCGAACCGGCGATCAGCAGGTGCGGCATCGTCGCGAGGTCGGCTACGAACGGCTCGCCGTGGATGCTCTTGCCCATCGCGAGCGTGAGCTTCGACCCGGAGCGCCGGTAGGCC
>DASPNQ010000105.1:0-10389 GCA_035626435.1 Vicinamibacterales bacterium | reverse complement strand
CGACGCCGGCGCCACGCCGAACTTCGCGATGACGCCGGCTTCGTCACGAATCGTCCGCCGCAGCCGATCCTCCTGTACGATGCGTGTGCCGCTGACACATTGCGCGAGGTCTTTATCCGGCGTGCAGATCCGCACCTGCGTGACCCGCGGATCGGCTGCCGCCTTCACCGCCGCCGCCGCCAGCGCATCGTCAGCTTCGTACTCGACCATCGGCCACGTGACGATGCCGAGTGCGCGCGACGCCTGCTCGGCGAGCTCGAACTGCGCGAGCAGCGCCGGATCGATGCCCTCGCCGGTCTTGTATCCAGGCCACAGCGTGTTGCGAAACGATTCGATGACGTGATCCGTGGCGACGCCGACGTGCGTGGCGACACGGCTGTTCAGCATGCCGCGGATCGATGCCACGACACCGCGCACCGCACCGATCTCCTGCCCGGTCGAATCTTGCGCCGGCGGCACCGCATAGAAATGACGGAACAACTCGAACGTGCCGTCGATGAGATGAACGATCACCGGTGTATGTTCCTAACCGTCTACGGCCTGCGCAGCAGCAGGGCGATGCCGAGCACGGCGAGTACGACCGCCACGGACTTCCGAAACAGATGCTCGGGAATGTTCTTCAACAAGCGCGTGCCCAGGATGGTGCCGCCGACCACGCCTGCCGTGGCGACGGCAATGTCCGTGCGGCTGTCCCACATGGCGCGGCCGGACGACGCGGCGTATATCGGCAACCGCGCGCCGTCGACGAACAAGGCGATCGCCGTCGCGGTCGCGACGAACACGTCGCGCTTCAGCGAAAAGCCAAGCAGCGCCGCCGAGCGGATGCCGCCCTGGTTGCCGACCAGGCCGCCCAGGAATCCCGACGAGACGCCGGCGATCCATGCCGCCGGTCCGGTGAACCGCAAATGTCGCGACCACCCGGAAAGTTCCAGCGCCGCGACGAACAGCAGCAACGCCGCCAGGAGCGTCAGCAGCCAGTCGCCGCCGAGCGATGCCTGCAGCAGCGCGCCGGCCAGCCCGCCGGCGGCGCTCGCGATGCCAAAACGCCACATCACCGACCGATCGACGCGCGCATCGAGCATGGCGAAACGCAGTGCGGTGCCGATCAAATGCGGAATCGCGACGACCGCGACGGCAAGCTTCGCGTCCATCCATAACGACAACGTGGGTGTGAGGATGCTGCCGATGCCAAAACCGGTGACGGACGCAATCGCTCCCGCGACGATCGCAGCAACAGAAAGCGTAGCGGCCTCGACGGTCATCGCGCTCATGCTAGCATCGGGATTGAGCCCGTTACATGAAACAGATACGTCTGTGTGTCGCGATCGTGGTCATCGCATTCTCCGCGTGCAGTCAGGACAACAATCAGTCCACTGCGCCACCGGCGACGACGACAGCGGCGCCTGCGCAATCAGAGGTCACCGGTACGGTGCCGGCCAACGCCGTTGTGACACTGCTCCCCGCGAACGAGCCGCTGCCGATGCCCACTGAAGCGGCGTTGATGGATCAGATTTCCAAGCAGTTCATCCCGAACGTGCTGATCACGCGCGTCGGACAGAAGGTGCGCTTTCACAACGGCGAGGATCTGCCGCACAACGTCACGGTGATTCGCCGTGGCAGCGGCACCGAAGTGTTCAATGTCAGCACCGAGCGCGCCGAAGAATACGTGCACACGTTCGATCGGGCCGGCCAGTACGACGTGAAGTGCGACATCCATGAAGGGATGGAGGCCACGGTCATCGTCGCCCATGGGCCCACCACCGTGGTGTCCGGCAATGACGGACGCTTTTCGATCCCGAACGTGGCGCCCGGCTCCTACAAACTCAGCCTCACCTACGCCGGACAAACGGTCGAGCATCCGGTCGAGGTCAGAGCGGGACGGACAGAGGTCAACATTTCGCGGTAAGGCTCGCTTTTTGCACTTCATCACACAGCCTGAGCATCAGGCAGGAGGCAGTGATGAGGTTGCGACCTTTTCGAGCTCTCGTGATCGTGATGGCGCTTGTCGCCTGCGCATCGCCGCACGCACAGCCACAGACTGCGGTGCCGGACTTCGAGATGCCGGAGTTGTGGCAGGAGCCCACCGATCTCCTCGAGCGTGACTTGTATTACGGCCCCGGTGGGCAGTCTTTGGCGCCCCCACAAACCGGCGGCACGTTCCAATTCGTTGCATTCAAGACGTCCGGCACGAATCCCGGATATGACGTGAAGGACTCCGCGGGACGGCCGTGGAGCGTGAAGCTGGGCATCGAAGCCCAGCCCGAAGTCACCGTGTCGCGAATCCTGTGGGCGATGGGCTACCACCAGCCGCCGAACTATTTCGTCCACGAGTTCAACCTCACCGGCACCGACGCCGGATTGAAGACGATCTCGCGTTTCCGCGCCGACATGGATCGCTACAAGGCCGGCGACGACTGGGACTGGCACGACAACCCATTCAAGAACACCAAACAGTTTCGCGGGTTGATCGTCGCGCAGCTGATTCTCAACAACTGGGACTTGAAGCAGGCCAACAACCGCATTTATGAAGCCGCCGATCCGTCGGTCTCCCCGAAACGCATCTACATGGTCCGGGACGTGGGCTCGTCGCTCGGCCACTCGAAGCAGTCGCCGTTTTTCAAGCTGCTCGGAACGCCCGGCGCGCAAGGGAGCAAGAACGACCTTGAAGACTTCGAGGCGCAGGGCTTCGTCAAGAAGGTCGACGGCGACGATGTCTCGTTCGACTACCGCGGCCTGCACCAACCCATCGTCGACATGGTGACGGTCCCCGACGTGATCTGGGCCTGCGAGCAGATGGCAAAAATCCCCGACACGCACTGGCAGGCGGCGTTCCGCGCGGGCGCGTATCCAGACGATGTGGCCGAACGCTACATCAGGAAGATCAAGGAAAAAATCGCGCAGGGTCTGGCGCTGCGCGCGACCACTACGCGTTAGACGCGGGCCGCTGCAGCTTGAGGAGCGTGACCAGATCGCGGTGCGCCAGCACCGCGTCTGGCATCTCCTGCAGCGCCGCGTGATAGCGCTGCGCGTAGGGCGAGCCGGCTTCGGGCGCGATCAGGTCTCGCGCCGCCGCCAGCAACGGCCCACTCTCGCTGGGCTCGGCATTTTTTATGTCGAGCGATTCGTCGATGCGCACGATCAATCCAGACATCGATCGCAGCCACGCAAATGCCGCGTCATTGAAGATCACGTTCAGCAGCTGCGTGGTCGTCAAGCGGCCATGCGTATGCTCGTAGTCCGCCCGCTGCCAATCGATCAGGGTCTTGTGCAACTGGAGGAGCAATCGGCGAAGCTCAACCAGCGTGGCGCGATCCGCGTCGTTCATCCGAGTCTGAGTGATCGTAACGCATTGCTCCAACGCCAGACAGGCCCGCGTCCCTGGAGATGTACACCGCCGAGCCAGCGGTCGATACCGCAGAGGCGGACGCGATCGTTGCGGCCCTCGAGCACGCCGCGCCCCTCCTCGGTGAGCGCAAACGACTCGCTGAGCAGCGGCGGCGACGACGCGGTCAGCTCGCGGATCCGATCCTCATAGGACATGTCGGTGATGTAATACGCGCGTTCGCCCTCGTGCATGCGGCGCCACGCCGACTCCTTCGTGAGGCCGGCGCCGGCTAACTCCAACAGCCGCCGTTCGCTCCGTGACAGCCCGCTGCGCTCTTCCGGGAATTCTTCAAGATGTCGGCGCAAGGCTGCCGCGAGAAACGGCAACGCTGTCGTATCTGCCGCCAGGATCGCCTCGATGGCACGCGGATCGTCGGACCGAAACGCCTGCCACGCCTTTCGCGCCGTCGTGACGTGGGCTTCGCCGATGTGCGTGCGCGCGCCGTACAGCGACGCGATCTCCGCAGGCGTCAGTTGGCCCAGACCCATGAAATTGTCCCGGCCTGGAACGCTGTCGATGCTGATCAGCGTCACCGGCGTGTGCAGCGCATTGTGCCGGCCGATCCACGTCAGGAGATGGATCAAGTTCAACTGGTCGAACAGGTCGTGCTCGTACCACAACACCAGCTCGTTGTAGGCTTCGTGATCGTCCACAGCGGCGCGCCAGCCGGCGAGGTCGGCGGCGACCTCGTCGATGCGATTGGGATTGGCCGCATGGTAGGCAGCGCGGATGCGGATCAGTTCGTCATCGGGGACATCGGGCACCGGACCGTCGTACAGCGAGTCCGCCCAACTGATTACCCGCCCAGGCAGCCCCGCGGCCTCGATCAGTGCGGCCGTCGACGATCCGTTCGTGACATGCAGTGTCGTCATGGGTGTTCGGCCCCGCGGACCGCTGTTCGCTGCTGACGCAGCGGATGCGACCGCGATTGCGCGCGCAGCGACGTCAAGAGGTGAATCGGTGCAATCACAGCCCCGATAGTACAGCGTCAGCTTGATTGCGCCACCGGTCCGCGTTGCGTATGCTCGCGATCATGACCACTCTCCTTCGCATCGCCTTGCTGGTGTTGCTCGCGGTGCCCGTTTCCGCTCGAACGCAACCGGACACGCGCTCGGCCGACGAGCGTCTCCGCGCGCTCTATACCGAAGAATGGGAATGGCGCCAGAAAGAGCTCGGCCGCGGCGACCAGGATCGCTTCGCAGCCGTCGACGCCGCGTCGCAGCAGGCGCGCCTCGCGGTTTGGACGCGCGCGCTGGCGACGCTCGACGCCATCCCGTTCGCGCAGTTGTCGCCGGAAGAGAAGGTCAACGCGCAAATTTTTCGCGCGTCGATCCGCGAGCTCATTGACGATGTGAGATTTCGGACCTATGAGGCGCCGTTCAACAGCGACACGTTTTTCTGGACCGGCTTCACGCCGCGTCAAGGGTTCGACAGCGTCGGGCGCTATCGGTCGTACCTGAATCGACTGCGCGATGTCCCGCGTTACTTCGACGAGCAGATCGTCAACATGCGCGCCGGTCTGGCGCGCGGTTACAGCGTGCCGCGCGTCTCGGTGATCGGGCGCGACGCCACCATCGAGCCGTACGTCAAGGGAGACGCCACTAATCCCCTTTACGCGCCGTTCGCCGACATTCCGGCGGCGATTCCCGAAGCCGAGCGAACGGCCCTTCGCGCCGAAGCGTCGCAGGTGTTGCGCGACGTCGTCGCGCCCGCCTACCAGAAGCTGCTCGCCTTCATGCGGAACGAGTACCTGCCGAAGACGCGAACGACATTGGCGGCCGTCGCGATGCCCGACGGCGAAGCGTTCTACCGGGCGCAGATCGCCAAGTTTACGACGCTCGACCTGACCGCCAAGGAAATCCATGACATCGGGCTCAAAGAAGTCGCCCGGATTCAAGCGGAGATGGAGGCGACGAAGACCCGTGCCGGTTTCAAAGGCACCATGGCGGAGTTCATGACCTTTCTCCGGACCGATCCGCAGTTCTATGCGAAAACGCCGCGCGAGCTGCTGTCGTACTCCGCGTACGTGTCCAAGCAGGCCGACTGGAAGCTCGCCGAAACGATTGGCTTTCTGCCGCGGCGCCGGCATGGCATCCGCCCCGTGCCTGAGGCGATTGCGCCGATCTATACCAGCGGGCGCGGCGGCCTCGAGCAATGCCTGATGAACACCTACAACCTGCAGGCGCGCCCGCTGTATACGCTCGCGGCTCTGACATTGCATGAATGCACGCCCGGGCATAGCTTCCAGGCGGCGCTGGCGCTCGAAGGGCCTGATCGGCCGGCCTTTCGTCGCGGCACCTCGTTTTCGGCCTACGGCGAAGGGTGGGGTCTGTATACCGAATGGCTCGGCACGGTGATGGGCATCTACGAAACGCCCTACGAGGACTTCGGCCGCCTCACCTACGAGATGTGGCGGGCGGCGCGGCTGGTCATCGACACCGGTATTCACGCGTTTGGGTGGAGCCGCGATCAGGCGATGGACTATCTCCGGCAGCGCGCGGCGCTGTCAGAACACGAGATCACGACGGAGATCGATCGATACATCGCGTGGCCTGGCCAGGCGTTGGCCTACAAGCTCGGCGAGATGCAGATCCGCAGGCATCGCCGCGAGGCCGAGGCGAAACTCGGTGCGAAGTTCGATCAACGCGTCTTTCACGATGTCATCCTCGGGCTCGGCTCGGTGCCGTTGCCGGTGCTCGAGCAGCGGATGCAGCAGTTCATCGCCGACGGCGGCGTCAACACCGCCGCGCCGCGGCCATGACGCACGCGACGGCTTTCTATTCGTTAATTTGCCATTTAACTAATTCTCTGCCAGACTCGCGCGATGCTGCTGTCAGACGTCGCCATCGATCGGCACGACATCGAGCGCGCGGCCGCGCGCATCGGCCCGCATCTCCGCAGGACGCCGGTGCTTCGCCTCAGCGGGTCCGAAATCGGCGTTGCCGCTGGCGGCATCACGCTGAAGCTCGAATTTCTTCAGCACGCCGGTGCGTTCAAGACTCGCGGAGCGTTTGCAAACCTGCTCCTGCGCGACATTCCGGCGGCGGGCGTTGCCGCGGCATCAGGCGGTAATCATGGTGTCGCGGTCGCCTACGCGGCGCAGCAACTCGGCATTCGCGCGCGCGTCTTCGTACCGACCGTGGCGTCGCCGGCCAAGATCGATCGCATTCGAAGCTACGGAGCCGATTTGGTGGTGCACGGCGATCGCTACGCGGATGCGCTCGAGGCGTGCACGGCCTGGGTTGCCGGGTCGCAGGCGTTGGCGGTGCACGCGTTCGATCAGCGCGAGACGCTGCTCGGACAAGGCACCATCGCCATGGAGCTCCACGAGCAGGATCCGGCCCTTGATACCGTGCTCGTCGCGGTCGGTGGCGGCGGGCTGATTGGCGGAGTCGCGTCGTGGTATCGCGGCGACGTACGCGTGATTGGTGTGGAGCCCGAGGGCGCGCCGACGCTGACGCACGCACTCGCGGCGGGTCGGCCCGTCGATGCACCCGCCGGCAGCGTCGCCGCGGACTCGCTCGCACCGAAGCGCGTCGGCGAATTGGTATTCCCGATCGCGCAGGCTCACGTCGACAGCGTGATTCTCGTCAGCGACGAAGACATCGTCCGCGCGCAGGAGCTGTTGTGGGACGCGCTGCGGATCGTCGCCGAACCGGGAGGGGCGACCGCGTTTGCGGCACTCGCACGCGGCCGTTACCGTCCGTCACCCGGGGAACGCGTTGGGGTGATCATCAGTGGCGCCAACACCGTCATTCGGCGCGCTTCCAGCTAACGTCGCCGCACAGCCAACGCCGCGTCGCACGTCATCGCGATCACGATCAGACACAGGATCAGCAGCACGCTGAATTCCATTCCGTTGCGGCCGGCGCCGACGGTGAACCAGCCGACGCGTCCGTGGATCAGATAGATGCCCATCAGCAGCTGCCACGCAAACCACGCGCATAGCGGTCTGACGAACAGGCCCGCCGCCAGCAAAGTGCCGCCGGCGATTTCCACGATCGTGATCGTCCATGCCAACGCCAGACCGGCAGGAAATCCCCAGTTGTTCAAGACGGTGCCGAAATCGTCGACGATGCCGAGCCGGGCGCGGGCGACGCCGTGGATGATCATGATCAGCGCGGTTCCGGCGCGGAGCATCGCGAGAGCCAGTGCCACGTGCGTCGCAGGCTCGGCGCTCCGAAGTTGCGAACCGCTATCTGCCATGCCGGGGTCCGTTCCTCTGGGCGAGTTTACGGCGCGCGTAATGGCTGGTTCAGACGTCCAACCTCGCGTTTCAGCCTGACGCGCTAGGCGGCCGCGGTTGATTGCTCCTGGCGGGCCTGCTACGATGGATCTTCTCCCCGAGTGGGCCAGTAGCGCAGTTGGGAGCGCGCATGAATGGCATTCATGAGGTCACCGGTTCGATCCCGGTCTGGTCCACCACTTCTAACTCCCCAACACATCGGCGGTTACGCGAACCAGCGTGAGCCGGAATGCACACGCCTCATTAGGTCACCCGGCGGCCCCGGGTGCATTTCGGTGCGTTTTCGAGCTTGGTGCTAAGATCCGAATGTTCCCAACAAATGACAGAGCAGCCAACGCCGGATCCTGCGAAGGAAGTGGCGTTCTATACCGTCGCGCTCGAAGCGTGGATTGCCAACCAGATGGAGAAGGACAAGACCCTTCTGGCGTTGGCGTCGGGAGCGATCGGACTATTGGTTACGTTGCTCACGACAGCGGGACCTACTAGTAGCGGTCAGCTTTGGCTGTACGGCTTGGCGGGTCTCTCGTTTATCAGCACCGTCGTCCTGGCGATCAAAATCTTCGACAAGAACTGTGACTACCTGATGCGCTTGATCACAAAAGGTGACCGTGATCGGGATCCAGTTCTCGCCAAGCTCGATGCCTGGATGTTTCGTTCGTTCATCCTCGGTGTGGCATTCACATGCGCGGTTGCCGCCTGGACCGGCTACGAAGGACTTGGAAAGGAAAAATCGATGACCAAGCAATATGAGACAAAAATAGTGACGCCCGGAGAGACCAAGAGCCTGTCGGGACTTGGTAATCTCGCGCCGGCTCCGGCACCAGCCGCCTCGGTTCCGGCCTCCTCGGAGACGACGGGCGGTGCGAGCAGCACGCCAGCGCAGCCCACGAACGCCTCGCCTACGACGCCAAAGCAATAGCTATCGAACGAGGGCGAGCGGCGTCCGCTCGTTCAGTTCGTGTAGCCGCTGGGTCGAAGCGTTGAGATACGTGCTGGTGGTCGTGATCTTCGTGTGACCCAACCAGAGCGCAACGTCATGCAGTTGCCAGCCGCTCTCGAGTTTTCTCGATCCTGCTTCGTGACGCAGATCGTGAAAGTTCAGATCGATCTCTCGTAGCCGCGCGCGATTCTCTGCTGAAACGCGTTCCGCGTGGCCTCGAGCGACCTTGATGCCGTGCGCTTTGAGCACGGTATTGTCCCACGCGGTGCGGATGTCTTTCACTCGACCGCCGACCGCATCTCCAAATACGAAGTGGGTTTCGTTCCATTCCTCTTGGCCCTCGGGTAGAGCTTTCTGTCGACGGACCAAAACGGTTCGCAGCATGGCCGAGATGGGAATGCGCCGCGAGTGTTTGGTCTTCGTGTTTTCCCAGTGGATGGCAATTTCGTTCTGCAACCATCGCACGTGCTGCCATTGCAATGAGAGTATCTCACCCTTCCTCATGCCAGTTTCAAGCGCAGCGACGATGCAATCATGGAGATGCTGTCCTGCGTGCTGCAGAAGCGCCTCGGTCTCGCCAGGCTCCAGTCGGCGATCACGTCCTCGCTCCTTGGGCTTCTTCAATTCATCGGGAACACGGCCGAGACCATAACTGAACGGCGTCTTGTCGGCATACGCGCGCTTCGGTTGGATCGCCCAGTTCCATAAGGCGCTGAGGTGCGCGTGCATACGGTTCGCCGCGACGTTGCCGCCAATGGCACGGGTCCACGTTTTGTCGCCTCGCGTCATCGTTTCGGTGGTGCGTTGCCGCTTTGCGGCGAGCGCGATCTCGATGTCCTCTTGCGTGATGAGCCGGAACGGCTTCTGCGCCAGTGCCATGCCGGGAGGGACGGTCACACGATCGAGGAACCGCAACACAGATCGATGATGTGCTTGAGCGCTGAGTGAAAGCTTCGCCTGCACATGCTGTTGGAGATAGAAACTCGCCACGGTCGCCAGCGATACATGTTCCTCGACAGCCGGCGGCGCAGAAACCGCGCGAACTCTCACGTAAGTGCCGTTACGGATAGCAACCTTAAGCGCCATGAACTTCGTCACCGCCTTTTCGCGATCCGACTCGCCCAATGTTGCTCGCTCAACGCGTCCCTTGAACTGGAAGGTGAAAAACCAGGGATGGTTGCACGTCTCCCAACTGCGACGTGCGCAACTGCAGCGTTTCTTAAGGCCTTTGTTTGAACGATAGGTTCTCATCGCATCTCCTCACACAGATACACCCTCATTGCCGCGTGTTGTTGCAACGTAAAGACGATTCAGCGGTGCATGGCGCGTGCCTGCGAATGTGCCAGATTTGGCGGATTTCAGAGGAGAGGTCCGTACAGTTTCGTTTGGTCGTCCGGTAATCTGGTCAGACTTGGACTAACAAGGACGATCGTGCGTTTCTGTTTCGCATCAAGCCGAATGTTTCGCTGCGGCTCGGAGTTGGTTCTCTTGAGGGTCTCTGTTGATGGCTAAAGGCAACAACGGCAACTACCTCCAGCACGCGGTTGAAGTTGACGCGGCGGTCCGTCTAGCAGCAATGCACCCGTTGAATCGGCTTCACATCGCATTTGGCCACGGGATGGCCCCTTTTGAGCCTACTGACGTTTCACCCACCCCTCCGGCGAGAGACCTTCTCTTGAGCGCTCTCAATCAGTCATTCAGCGGACCTAATCCCAGCGACTCGACGCTGGTTTCCGCCTATCGAAAAACGAATGCGTCTCTTGCGAAGTATCCAAACTCGGCGGAGCTACTACGACAAACGATGGGCGCCGACAGGTT
>DASPNQ010000104.1:0-5447 GCA_035626435.1 Vicinamibacterales bacterium | reverse complement strand
TCCGCGATTGGTATGCGCCATGAAGTGTTGACTAGCTGCTGAACGCGCGCTGCAACCACTCACTCTCGTTCGGAGGCGACAGGAAACCGGTCCACGACGTAGATGGAAGCTCGATAGTGTAAACGACCTGATTTGCCAGTTGTTGACCGCAAGCACTTTAGGAGCTGGCGGTGTGCAAAGCGGAGCTGAACTGAACTGAACTGAACTGAACTGAACTGAACTGAACTGAACTGAACTGAACTGAGATAGCCGTTCAGTGGCAGGCCGCGTTCTGGCCGGCCATGCTTCGGCAGTTGGAAGCAATTCGCCCGTTGGCTGAAGAACGATACGCTAGTCAGCCCTGCGTACGACGATGCGGATCGCGCCGCGACTCGCCACGCCGGCAGTCCGCACGCGATCGCGGCGACAGCCGAAATGATCGCGACGACGGAGGCGATCGTAACAGCGTCGGTCCGCTGGACAGCGAAGAGTAACGATTCGATCAGCTGGCTTACGCCGAATGCACCTGGCGTACGAAAGACTGTCGCAGCCATTTCTTCGTCCGCAACGGTTGCATCGAATGGTGTCTTTGCGATTTTCCAGATTCTCACGGAGAATCCGCCGGCGCTAGAGCGCCCAGGCGCATGGCGCTCTACTCGCCCGCGATGTCCGCAGCACGTCCGGGCGCAAGTGAAATGTCTGGTAGGGTTGTCTTTTTCGAAGTCGGACCGGGAGACCTCGCTCGTCGAGCCGGGGACGCCCCGCGAGACATTCGATGTTCTGGCAGAAGCTACTGGCCGGCGCGAAGATGTCCACTCAAGGAAGGTTGACAGGATAGGAGATTGTTCCTGCGACTATTTGTAGCTGTTTGCCTATGAACGAACGCGACTTACCGGATCTTTTGAGATATTTTGGAGACGAAATCGCTAGATCTGCAAGTCCTTGATCTGGCGAGAGTTATGGCCGGCTGGACGGGACTCGCACTGATTTGCAGACGCCGACGGCATTTGCGGTTTGGACTAGAGACCGGACTTCTTGAGGTCCGCCTTCGCGCTCCACCTTCGCCGTTCGGGCTTCGGCGGACAGGTCGCGCTACGGCGGGACAACCTTCGCATGGCTTGCCAACCGGAGCTCACGCGGTTTGGTTGGCAAGCGTGAGCGAAAGTTCTCGGGGTGGACGGGACTCGCACTGATTTGCAAACGCCTACGGCGTTTGCGGTCTGAACTAGAGACCGGACACCCCGCCCGAATGAGCGCGAAGCGCGAATGAGTGGCGGGGTGGACGGGACTCGAACCCGCGGCCTCCGGCGTGACAGGCCGGCGTTCTAACCAGCTGAACTACCACCCCTGATGGGAACCAACACGTCTGATGATGTCGTGATGTGGTGATCTTGTGATTCGCGTCTGTCACTACGCGCCATCACGTATCACGTCACCCAATCGCAAATCACCAGGTCACGAACGCTCACCAGATCGGCAACTCACCGAATAACCAATCTCGATGATCTGAGAAGTTGGTGGGCGATACAGGGCTCGAACCTGTGACAGCCGGCGTGTAAAGCCGGTGCTCTACCAACTGAGCTAACCGCCCGCCTTTGCTCGTCTGCCCCTCATCGCGAGCTTCGGCGCGGCAGGCCCGCCGCAGTCGCATCAGTCGGCTTGCCGTCGTCGGGTTAGCCCGACACCAGCAAACATCGAATTGTAGTCAGCGGAGTAGTCGTGCGTCAATGGCTGTGCGATGATCTGTGCTCGATGACCCTCCGCGATATCGTCGGCCATCGTCGTCTGACGATGCTGATCGCCCGTGCGATTGAGCGGGAATCGTTGCCGCCGACGCTGCTGTTTGCCGGCCCGTCCGGGGTCGGGAAGTGGGCGGTCGCCCGCGCCACAGCGCAAGCGATCAATTGCCTCGAACGTGTTGCCCCGGCGGGTGAGCTGGCCGTCGATGCGTGCGGCAGGTGCCGTGCTTGCGATCGGATCGCGCGCGGCGTGCACGTCGACGTGGTGATGCTGGAGCCGGACGATCGCGCGTCGATCAAGATCGATCCGGTTCGCGAGGTGTTGTCGAAGACGGGCTACCGGCCGTTCGAAGGCCGCCGCCGCGTGATCATGATCCGCGAGGCCGACGCGCTCCAGCCCGAAGCGCAGAATTCGCTGCTCAAGAATCTCGAAGAGCCGCCTCCGGGCACGATGTTCATCCTCACCACAGCGGTGCCTGGTGTGTTGCTGCCGACGGTTCGATCGCGATGCATGCGGCTACGTTTTGGCCGGCTGACAGCAACCGAAGTCGCATCGGTCCTGATCCGCGATCACGAGTACGACGAAACCGGCGCGCGCGAGGCCGCTCCGCTCGCCGACGGCAGCGTCGGCCAGGCGCTGGCGTTGATCGACAACGATCTATCGATGTTTCGCCAGCTGGCGATGGGGCTGCTGCAACAGACGGCGAGCCGCACCGATACGCAGTCGCGCGTCCAGGCGGCGGGCGCGTTGCATACCGGCAACTCGAAGAAGGAGCGCACCCGCGAGGACGTGGCGATCGTGCTGCGGCTGATGGCGTCGATGCTGCGCGATCTCGAAGCGATCAATGCGGGCGCCGACCGCTCGATTCTGGCCAACCCATTGCTGACCAGCGACCTTGAAACGCTGGCGCGTGCGTACTCAGGGGACCGCGCCCGCGCGGCGTTTGGTGCCGTCGATCGCGCGCTGACGGCACTCGAGCGAAACGCGGGTATCAAGGTCGTCACCGAGTGGCTGGCCGTGCAGGTGTAATGACGGGTCACGAGGCGACCTCGCCGGCGACACTCCAACGGCTGCCCCGGATCGCACTGACCGCCGGCGACCCGGCCGGCATCGGTCCCGAGATCATCGCCAAGGCGGCGATCGATCCGGCGGTCCGCGCCGTGTGCGACCCGATCATCTTCGAAGAGCCACCGAACAGCGCGGTGGTGCCCGGCCAGGTGTCGGCGGCTGCGGGCGAAGCCGCGTTCACGACGATCGTGCGGGCGGTCGAAGCGGCGCGCCGCGGCGACATCGACGGCATCGCGACGGCGCCAATCAACAAGCTCGCGTTCGCCAAGGCGGGCCTGCCGTGGAAGGGCCATACCGATTTACTGGCGCATCTGTGCGGCACCGATCAGGTCGCGATGATGTTTCACTCGGCGCCGCTGAAAGTGGTGCTGCTGACGGTGCACGTCCCGCTGCAGCAGGTCGCGTCGTTGTTATCCGGCGAGCTCGTCGACCGAACGATTGCGCTGACCGTGGCCGCGATGGCGCGATTCGGGATGCCGGCACCACGCCTGGCGCTTGCGGGTCTCAATCCGCACGCCGGCGAGGGCGGTGTGATCGGTTCCGAAGATGATCGGGTACTGGCGCCCGCGGTGGCGCGCGCACGCCAGGCCGGCGTGAACATCGACGGACCGATTCCGGGCGACACGGTATTCGTGCGGGCCTCGCGCGGCGAGTTCGACTGCGTGATCGCGTGCTATCACGATCAGGGATTGATCCCGGTGAAGCTGCTGGCATTCGGTCACGCCGTGAACGTGACGATCGGTCTGCCGATCATCCGCACCTCGGTCGATCACGGCACCGCCTTCGATATTGCGGGAAAAGGGATCGCCGATCCCGGCAGCATGATCGCCGCGGTGAAACTGGCGGCGGCGCTGGCGTCGCGGAGCATCCGCTGATGGCGAAGAAGGCCAGGGACGAGGAGAAGTCCGACGCGAATCAGCTGATCGCCGACAATCGCAAGGCGTTTCACGATTACCACATCCTGGAAACGTTCGAAGCCGGCATCTCGCTGCTTGGCACCGAAGTGAAGGGCATCCGCGAGGGGCGCGCCAATCTGCGTGACAGCTTCGCGCGTGTCGACGGCGGCGAGGTGTGGCTCTACAACGTCCACATCAATCCGTACAGTCACCGCGGCTATGTCGATCACGACCCGAAACGGCGGCGGCGGCTGCTGCTGCACAAGCATGAGATCCGCAAGCTGATCGGCAAGACCGTCGAAAAGGGTCTGACGCTGGTGCCGACCAAGCTGTATTTCAAGAACGGCAAAGTCAAAGTGGCGCTGGCCCTCGCTCGCGGCAAGGAAGCACACGACAAGCGCGAGACGCTGCGGCGCCGCGAGGTCGATCGCGAAACGCGCGCCGCGGTCAAGGAGCGGGTGCGGCGGTGAAGGTCCTGATCACCGGCGCCGCCGGCCAGCTGGGGCAGGCGATGGCGGCACGGCTCAGCGGCGCCTACGAGGTGACGGCGTGGTCGCGCGCGGAGATCGATCTGACGCGCCATCGCGAGGTGCGCGACGCGATTGAGGTCGTCAGACCGGCGGCCATCATCAATTGCGCCAGCTTCAATCACGTCGATCTCGCCGAAGACGATCAGGTCACGGCGCTCGAAGTCAACGCGATGGCGGTCGGCAACCTCGCGCGCGTGGCGCGGCATCTCGACGCCGTACTCGTGCACTACAGCACCGACTTCGTATTCGCCGGCACGGCCACCTCACCCTATACCGAGGAGGATCGGCCGGAGCCGCAAAGCGTCTATGCCCAGTCGAAGCTGGTTGGCGAGTGGCTCGCCGCCGATGCGCCCGCGCATTATGTGTTGCGCGTCGAGAGCCTGTTCGGGGGGCCGCATCGCCGCAGCAGCATCGATCGCATCGTCGCGGCGGTGAAGGCCGGCGAGCCGGCGCCGGTGTTCATCGACCGCGTGGTGTCGCCGAGCTTCGTCGCCGACGTGCTCGACGCGTCCGTGTTCGTCCTGCGCGGCAGGCCCGCGCCCGGTCTGTATCACTGCGTGAATAGCGGTCATGCCTCGTGGTTCGAGGTGGGGCAGGAGATCGTGCGGCACCTCGGGCAGCCCGTCGACATGCTCAGGCCGATTTCCGTAAACGACATCCAGTTGCGTGCGCCGCGGCCGACGTTCGCCGCGTTAAACAACGCAAAACTGGCGCGCGCCGGCTTTGCGATGCCGGCGTGGCAGGACGCCATCGCCCGCTACCTGTCGGCCTGATGCGCATTGCCGTCGCCGCTCGATCGTTTGCCCGCAATGCCACCCTGCGCGCCGAGCTGACTGCGAGATATCCGGACGCGACGTTTGCGGAGTCGCCGGAATTGCTCGACGGCGACGCGCTGGTGGCGTTCCTGCGCGGGCACGATCATGCGATCATCGGCCTCGAGCGAGTCGACGCCCAGGTGCTCGATGCCGTGCCGGAGCTGCGCGTGATCAGCAAGTACGGTGTCGGGCTCGATGGTCTGGACATCGCAGCGCTGCGGACCCGCGGTATCAAGCTTGGGTGGACGGGCGGCGTCAACCGCCGCTCGGTTGCGGAACTGACGCTGGCTTTCGCCATCGCGTTGCTGCATCGCGTTCCCGAAACCGCTTTTGCGATGCGCCAGGGGGAGTGGCAGAAGCTTCTCGGCAGGCAGCTGACCGGACGCACCGTGGGAATCATCGGCATCGGCTTTGTCGGC
>DASPNQ010000103.1:0-26554 GCA_035626435.1 Vicinamibacterales bacterium | reverse complement strand
ATGGTACTGGCCGCGATCCTCGCGTTGATGCTGATGGCGACCGGCGCCTCCATTCTGGCCACCACCGCGCTCGGCTTGATCGCGTTCGTACCCTTCGTCGGCCTTGCCGCCCTGCCGCTGCAGGTTTTCGCCTGGCTGGTGCGCGGCGTCGTCTTTCAGTTCGTGGGGCTGACCGGTGTCGCTACGTACCTGCGTCTGCATTTCGCGCTGCAGCCCGCCGGTGTCGAGGTGCATACGCCGGGCGACGGCCTGCATCAGGTGACGCGCGCATGAAGCTGTCGAAAGCCGCACAGCAGTTTCAGGAATCGCCGATCCGGCGCATCGGTGCGCTCAGCGGTTCGGTTCCCGGGCTGATCTCGCTGTCGGCGGGGTATCCGGCGCCGGAAGTCTTTCCATGGGAGGAGCTGCAGGCCATCAGCGCGCGGCTGCTGGCGAAACGTGATGGCAACACGCTGCAGTACGGCGGCACTCGCGGTTACCGGCCGCTGATCGAGCACCTTCGCGCGCATACGCTGCATGCCCGGGGGATCGACGCGAAGCTCGAAGAGATCCTCATCACCAGCGGCTCCCAGCAGGGACTCGATCTCGTCGGTCGTGTGCTGATCGATCCGGGCGATCCTGTGATCGTCGAGCTGCCCACGTACAGTGGCGCGATCGCGGCGTTCCATAACCTGCAGGCCTCGCTGGTCGGCGTGGCGCAGGACGCCGAAGGCCTCTGCGTCAACGATCTCGAGCGTGTCGCCGGCGACTTGCAGAAGAACGGCCGGCCGGCGAAGTTCATTTACCTGACGCCGAATTTTCAAAACCCCGCCGGGTTATTGATGAGCGCGCGGCGCCGCCGCGAGTTGCTCGAAGCGGCGCGGCGGTTCGATCTCGTCATTCTGGAAGACGATCCGTACGGCTCGATCTACTTCGAAGACGTCACCACGTTCGCCGACACACGGCCGATCAAGGCGGATGACGCGGACGGGCGAGTGGTGTATCTGGGGAGCTTCTCGAAGATCCTGGTGCCCGGCCTCCGCGTCGCATGGCTCGTCGCCCCGCCTGCGATCGCGCAGAAGATTGAGTTGTGCAAGCAGGCCGCCGACATCTCCAGCGGCGTATTCGACCAGCGGCTGGTACACGGCACGCTCGCCGATGGCGTCATCGACCGCATCGCGCCGAGCCTGCGATCGCACTATCAGGCGAAACGCACCGTGATGGAGGAGGCGTTGCACGCCAACCTCCAAGGCCGCGTCACCTGGACATCGCCGCGCGGCGGTTTCTTCTTGTGGATCACGCTGCCGCGAGGCGTCGACGATCGGCAACTGCTCGAACGGGCCATTGAAGAAAAGGTCAGCTTCGTGCCAGGCAGCGCGTTCTTCGTCGATGGCGGCGGCCACGGATTCGCGCGCCTCGCGTTCTCCGGCATCACGCACGAGCAGATCAAAGAGGGCATTCGGCGCCTAGGCCACAGATTAAACACAGATTGAGCACAGATTAGTTAGCGACCCGCCGGCCTTCGGCCGGCTGGACGGGCGCGAAGACCCGCAAATAAGAGACTGAAGTAGCACCGTTGTCTCTTATTTGCGGGTCTTTGCGTCCGTCCTTGCGCGGGGCGCAGCCCCGCGCGGGTCGCTGCAGTTTCTGATCACCCGCCGCGAACGTTCGAGCGCCAAAATTGCGACACTCTACGGCTGCGATCGTGAAATGCGCCTGCTTTCGACGGGCACGCGGGTTGTATCTCTCTCGGCCGCATGCGGCCAGACATGAGCGACTCTCAAACCTACGAAATCATCGGCGCGGCTATGGAAGTCCACCGAATCCTGCCGCGTGGCCTGTTCGAGAAAATCTACTGCGAAGCACTTGGGATCGAGTTGGCGCTTCGACACATTCCGTTCGAACCGCAGTACCCGATGCGTATGAAATACAAGGGGCAGCGCCTCGCAGGATTTCATTATCTAGATTTCGTCTGCTTCACCAACATCGTCGTCGAAGTGAAGGCCGCATCCGCGTTGACGCCTGCCGACGAAGCGCAGTTGCTGAACTACCTGGCAATGACAGGCATTCGCCGCGGCCTGCTCATCAACTTCGGCGCCAAGTCCCTGCAATTCGAGAGAAGAGTCTTGGGTTAGAGGAGAGTCCTTGGTTGAGGAGAGTCGTCAATTCAAGGCGAGTTGTCGGTTAGAGGCGAGTTGTCGTTAGCGGCGAGTTCTCGTTAGAGGCGAGTTGTCGGTAGCGGCGAGTTCTCGTTAGAGGCGAGTTCTCGTTAGAGACGAGTTTTCGGTTAGAGGCGAGTTCTCGTTAGAGGCGAGTTCTCGGTTAGAGGCGAGTTCTCGGTTAGAGGCGAGTTGTCGGTTAGAGGCGAGTTGTCGGTTAGAAGCGATTACTGACCTAACGAGGGTACGTAATCTGTGTCCAATCTGTGTTTAATCTGTGGCCTAGGGGACGGTCACCGCCCCCGGCAGTTCGGCGAGCGCCTGCGGCACGGGCTCGAATCTGCGGCCGAAGCCTTGCAGCTGACCCTCGCGCGTAACCGCGATGACTTGCGGTTGCGTCTGGCGCGCGTCACGGCGCACATACGGCTGCAGGCCGACTTCGCCGGCGGCCGCCGCCGTCAGCGACTGCTTGCCGGATTTCGGGTCGAACCCCATGATCTCGCTGGAGACGAGCGGCATCAGGATCGCGTCGGCGAGAATCAGCGGCCCTCCGGCGGGACGGGAGGGGAGCGGCGCGTTCCAACGCAAATTGCCCGTCTTCCGATCGACGGCCCACAGCATGTTGTCTCGCGACGCGTAGTAGATGCGTTTGTCATCCGCGGTCGGGACGCCGGCCATGTCGCCGCCAATGCGGCGCGACCAGCGCTCGCGGCCGCGGCGCAATTCGATGCTGACCACGTCCTTCGCAGACGTGCCGAACACCAGTTGATCCTCGAGCGCGAGCAGCGCGGTAATCGGCGCCGGCAGCGTGCGCTCCCACACCGTCTCGCCCGTGGCGAGCCGCAGCGACACCAGTCGGTTGTCGGCCAGCGGCAGATACAGGCGATCCAGCGCGGGGCCGGGCGTGGTGATTACCGGCGCGCCCAGTTGTCGCCGCCACACCAGCGTGCCGTCCGACGCGCGAAAGGCCGCGAGGTCGCCGCTGGTGGTCGACGCGAGGAGCCACCCGGTGTCGTAGTAGAGCGGCGCCGCGGGGCCGCCGGGCAGCGGCGAGGACCATCGCGTGGCGCCGGTCTTCGCGTCCCGGGCTTCGATCGCCTCGTCGCCGACGGTGAAGACCATTCCCTCGCCGGTGGCCGGCGTCCACGCCGTCACGACGTCCAGCCGCCAGCGGATCGTGCCGCGATTCAAGTCGACGGCCACCAACTGGCCGCCTTTGAGCGGTACGTAGGCGGTCGACGCGTCGAAACCGGGGGTGGCCGCGGCCGGCGTCTCGAACGCGGTCTCCCAGCGGGCGTCGAACGCCATCGGCGGCGGGTCCGCGGGTTTGGCCGGAACCTGCACGAGGGCGAGCAAAAGCGCGAAGATTTGCGCCATCCCACGCTATAATAACCGCCTTACCCTCAACACTTAAGCGAGACCTTTGGCGCATCAAACCATCCTCGTTCTGGATTTTGGGTCGCAGTTCACCCAGCTGATCGCGCGACGCCTGCGCGAGCTGTCGGTCTACTGCGAGATTCTTCCCTTCAACACCCCGGTCGCGGCGCTCAAGGCCAGGAAGCCGGTCGGCCTGATCCTGTCCGGCGGTCCGAGCAGCGTCGACGAAGACGGCGCCCCGCACTGCGAGCCGGCGGTGCTCGACCTGGGCGTGCCGACGCTGGGCATCTGTTACGGCATGCAATTGATGACGAACATGCTTGGCGGCACGCTCGGCCGCTCGGCGCACCGGGAGTTTGGCCACGCGCTGGTACGCCGCGACACCGCGATCTCGTCACGCATGTTGAAAGGCATGCCCGACGAGTTGAAGGTCTGGGCGAGCCATGGCGACTTCGTCGCGTCAGCGCCGCCGGGCTTTGCGGTCGCCGCGACGAGCAACAACGCGCCGGTGGCCGTGATGGAAGCGCCCGAGCGCGGCTACTACGCGCTGCTGTTTCATCCGGAAGTCGCGCACACCGATCGCGGCAAGGAGTTGTTGCGGAATTTCGCGTTCGACGTCTGCGGCTGCACCGGCGACTGGACGATCGCGTCGTTCATCGACGAAGCGACGGCGCGGATCACGGCGCAGGTCGGTCAGGGACGCGTGGTATGCGGGCTGTCGGGCGGTGTCGATTCGACCGTGGCGGCATCGTTGATCCACCGCGCGATTGGCGATCGCCTGCAATGCATCTTCGTCGACAACGGCCTGCTCCGCCTCAACGAAGCGCAGCAGGTGGTCGAGCGCTACAAGAAGCTGCAACTGCCGGTCCATCACGTCGATGCCAGCGCGACCTTCCTCGATCGCCTGCGCGGCGTCACCGATCCGGAGCGAAAGCGCAAGATCATCGGCAGCACGTTCATCGACATTTTCAACGACCAGGCGGCGCAGCTTGGCCGGTTCGAGTTTCTGGCGCAGGGCACGCTCTACCCGGATGTGATCGAATCGGTGTCCGTGCGGGGGCCGTCGGCGACGATCAAGAGCCATCACAACGTCGGCGGCCTGCCGGAAGGCATGACGTTCAAGCTGGTCGAGCCGCTGCGCGAACTGTTCAAGGACGAAGTGCGGGCGGTCGGCCGCGATCTCGGCATCGACAAGGAGTTTCTCGTCCGGCAGCCGTTCCCGGGACCCGGTCTCGCGGTGCGCATTCTCGGCGAGATCACGCGCGACAAGATCGCCCTGCTGCAGAAAGCCGATGCCATCGTCGTTGACGAGGTGCGCCGGGCCGGCTGGTACGAGCGTGTCTGGCAGAGCTTTGCCGTGCTGCTGCCGGTGCAGAGCGTGGGCGTCATGGGTGATGCGCGCACCTATGAGTTCACCGTGGCGATCCGCGCGGTGGAGAGCCTCGACGGCATGACCGCCGACTGGGTGCGGCTGCCGCACGACCTGCTCGCCTCGATGTCCTCGCGCATCGTCAACGAGGTGCGCGGCATCAATCGCGTGGTCTACGACATTTCCTCGAAACCGCCATCGACGATCGAATGGGAATGACGAACCATTCGCGGACAGAGCGGGGGTAGGTTACGCATGTCGGAGTTCGTACACCTCCACCTCCATACGGAGTTCTCGCTGCTCGACGGTGCGTGCCGGATCGACGAGCTCCTCGATCAGGCGCAGCAGCTCAAGATGCCGGCGCTGGCCGTCACCGAGCACGGCAACATGTTCTCGGCCGTGGTCTTCCACGACGCGGCGCGTAAACGCGGCATCAATCCGATTCTCGGATGCGAGGTCTACGTGGCACCGGGCGATCGCCGCGACAAGAGCGGGACACCCGGCGAGACGGCCAACCATCTGGTGCTGCTCGCCGAGAACGAGACCGGCTTCAAGAACCTGATCAAGCTGGTGTCATCCGGTTATACCGAGGGGTTCTATTACAAGCCGCGCATCGACAAGCAGTTGCTCGCGCAACATGCCGAAGGGTTGATCGGCTTGAGCAGTTGCCTGAAAGGCGAGGTCGCCACCGAGATTCGCGGCGAGCAGGCCAAGCGCGCGATCGCCGCCGCGTCGACCTACCAGGACATTCTCGGCAAGGGCAATTTTTTTCTCGAGATGCAGTATCAGGGCATCGACGAGCAGCGCATTGTCAACAACGGGCTGCTGCCGATCGCCAGGGACTTGCAGATGCCGCTGGTCTGCACCAACGACGTGCACTACCTGCGGCACGGCGACCACAAGCCGCACGACATCCTGTTGTGCATCGGCACCGGCAAGTCGGTCAATGACAGCCAGCGCCTGAAGTACCACGGCGATCAGTTCTTCCTGAAGTCGGCCGCGCAGATGGCCGAAGTGTTCGGCGATTACCCGGATGCGATGAAGAACACGCTGCTGATCGCCGAGCGCTGCAACGTCGTGATTCCGTCGGGGCAGAACCACCTGCCGAAGTTCGCGGTGCCGGACGGCTACCAGCTCGACGACTACTTCGAGCACGTCGTCCGCCAGGGTTACGCGCAGCGGCTGGAGCGCCTGCGCCAGCTCGACGCCGAAGGCAAGTTGCGGCACACCCTGGCCGAGTACGACGAACGGCTGTCGTACGAGATCGCGATGATCAAGAAAATGGGATATCCCGGCTATTTCTTGATCGTCTGGGACTTCATCCGCTTCGCGCGTGAAAAGGGCATTCCGGTCGGTCCCGGCCGCGGGTCGGCGGCGGGCAGCCTGGCGGCGTGGGCGCTGCGCATCACCGACGTCGATCCGCTGCACTACGACCTGATTTTCGAGCGTTTCCTGAACCCGGAACGCGTCTCGCTGCCCGACATCGACGTCGACTTCTGTGAACGGCGCCGCGGTGAAGTGATTGCCTACGTCACCGAGAAGTACGGCCGCGAGAACGTCTCGCAGATCATCACCTTCGGCACCATGAAGGCCAAGGCCGTCATTCGCGACGTCGGCCGCGTCATGGACATGCCGTACGCGGACGTCGATCGCATCGCCAAGCAGATTCCGCCGGCGCTCGACATGACGCTGGAGAAGGCGCTTGCCGAGAACCCGGTGTTGCGCGAGATGGCGAAGACCGACTCGCGCGTCAACGACGTGCTCGAGATGGGCAAGCGTCTCGAAGGCGTGTCACGCAACGCCGGGGTGCACGCCGCCGGCGTGGTGATCGCGCCGGGTCCGATCACCGACTACGCGCCGCTCTTCAAGAGCAACCGCGACGAAATCACCACCCAGTGGGCGATGAAGGAAGTCGAGCGCGTCGGCCTCCTGAAGATGGACTTCCTGGGCTTGAGCACGCTGACGCTCATCCAGGACGCGCTCTCAGAGATCAAGCGCACCGAGGGCATCGATCTCGACATCGACAACATTCCGCTCGACGATGCGAAGACGTATCAGCTGTTCGTGGACGGGCAGACCTACGGCATCTTCCAGTTCGAGAGCAGCGGCATGCGCGAGATCCTGCGGCGCGCCAAGCCGCAGCGCCTCGAAGACCTGATCGCGATGAACGCGCTCTACCGGCCCGGCCCGCTCAAGGGCGGCATGGTCGACGACTACATCAACCGCAAGGCGGGACGGAGCGAGGTCAAGTACGAACTGGCGTCGCTCGAGCCGATCCTCGCGGATACCTACGGCGTGATCGCCTACCAGGAACAGGTCATGCGCATGGCGAGCGTGCTCGCCGGCTTCACGATGGGCCAGTCCGACGTGCTTCGCAAGGCGATGGGCAAGAAGGACCCGAAGGTCATGGCCAAGCAGCGCGAGAGCTTCATGGCCGGTGCGCTGGCCAAGGGCATCAGCGAGCGCAAGGCCAGCAAGATCTTCGAGCTGATGGAATTCTTCGCCGGCTACGGCTTCAACAAGTCGCACTCGACGGCGTACGCGTTCCTGGCCTATCAGACCGCCTACCTCAAGGCGAATTACCCGAGGCATTTCGCCGCGGCGCTGCTGACGATCGAGGCCGCCAATACCGACAAGCTCGCCGTCTACATTGCCGAATCGCGCGAGCGGGGCATCGCGGTACTGCCGCCGGATATCAACCAGAGCCAACTGCACTTCACGGTCGTCCCCGAGGGGGTGCGGTTCGGGCTGACGGCGATCAAGGGCCTGGGCGATGGCGCGATCAAGGCGATCATCGAAGTGCGCGAGCGCAACGGCCGGGTGACCTCGCTGCACCAGCTGTGCGAAGAGCTCGACTTGCGCGTCGTCAACAAGAAGGTGCTCGAAGCTCTCGTGAAATCCGGCGCCTGCGACAGCCTGGTCCCGGCCGGCGTGCCGCTGAGCGCGGGCCGCGCCGTGCTGTTCGGCGCCATCGACAGCGCCATCGAGCACGGCAATCGCAGGCAGCGCGATCGCGAGCTGGGCCAGTCCGATCTGTTTGGCGGCGGCGCAGACGACTCGCTGGCGATCATCCGATTGCCGGATTCGCCGCCGTGGACCGAGATGGAGCTGTTGACGCACGAGAAGGATGCGCTCGGCCTTTACCTCAGCGGCCATCCGATCGATCGGCACGCCGAGAACCTGCGCGCCTTCGGCGCGCGCACCGTCGGCGATCTGACGATGGCCGAGATCCCGCAAAGCGCGGATGGCTCGCCGGGGCGGCTGGTGCTCGAAGACATCTACGTCGGCGGCATCGTCTCCGGCTTCCGCGGCCTGAAGACCAAGAAGGGCGATCCGATGTGCGTGTTCACGCTCGAGGATCACCAGGGCGCCGTCGAAGTAGTGGTGTTTCCGGAAATGTTCGGCCGGCATCGCGCGCTGATCGAAAATGGCGCGCTGCTGCTGGTGCGCGGCAAGTTCGAGCGCGACGAAGAGAATTCGCGGTTCCAATGCGCCGATATCCTGCCGTTGTCGGCGCTGCGCGAGCGGCTGTCGCGCGGGGTGCGCATCCGGTTGAAGGGCACCTGCCCGCGTGAGACCATTGAGGCGCTCTGGGACGTGATGACGAGGCACCGGGGCGATCGCCCGGTCGCCGTCGAGGTCGAAATGAACGGCGGCTCGCGGCATGTGATCGTGCGCGCCGAAGTGACGCACTCAATCCGCGTGCGGACCTCGGAGCAGTTCGTGTCGGACGTCGAGCGCCTGTGCGGTGTTGGTTCGGTGACGATTCACTCGTGATGGCCTGACGACCTGCCTGACTGCCTGTCGGCCTGTCTGCCTGTCTGCCTGACTAAAATGCCTGACCTACTCGAATTCGAAGAACCGATCGGCGAGCTGCTCAAAGAGATCGAAGCGCTGTCGACGCTCCAGCCCACGCCGGAGCGCGACCAGGAGATCGCGCGCCTCGAAGGCCGCGTCAACGCGATGCGCGGCGAGCTCTATCGCAACCTGACCCCGTGGCAGCGCGTCCAGGTGGCGCGGCATCCGTCGCGGCCGACGACGCTCGACTACGTCGAGCGACTGTTCACCGACTTCGTCGAGCTGCACGGTGACCGCCGCTTCGCCGACGATCACGCCATCGTGACGGGCACGGCGCTCTACAAGAACCAGCCGGTGCTGATCGTCGGCCATCAAAAGGGCAGCGACACCAAGCAGAAGATCTACCGCAACTTCGGCTACGCGCGGCCGGACGGCTACCGCAAGGCGATGCGGACGATGTTGATGGCGCAAAAATTCCGGCGGCCGATCGTCTGCTTCGTCGACACGCCTGCGGCCTATCCGGGTATCGAGTCGGAAGAACGCGGCGTCGCCGAAGCGATCGCGCTCAATCTTCGCGAAATGGCAATGCTCGAAGTTCCAGTGATCGTCATCATTCACGGCGAGGGCGGCAGCGGCGGTGCGCTTGGCATCGCGGTCGGCGATCGCATCCTGATGCACGAGTTTGCGATCTATAGCGTGATCCCACCGGAAGGATGCGCCGCCATCCTGTGGCGCGATGCCAACAAGAAGGTCGAAGCCGCACAGGCACTCAAGATCACCGCGCCGGATCTGCTGCAGCTCGAGATCATCGACGAGATCATCAACGAGCCGGTCGGCGGCGCGCACACCGATCCGGCGCAGGCCGCCGCATTGGTCGACGTCGCGCTGTCGCGAGCGCTGGCCGAGGTGTCCGCGATGGACGTCGAGACGCGCCTCAACGCCCGCTACGACAAGTTCCGCAAGATGGGTTCCGTCGGCATCGTCGAATCGTGACCCGGCTTGTCATGGCCGTCGCCGATCCTGTAGAGGCGAACCGTTAGGTTCGCGCACCGATCATGGCAATCGCGCCTATCTGGAACACGCGGCCACACGACCAGGCCGCCGCCTCGACACTAGCCAACGAGCTGAAGATCTCGCCGGTCACGGCACGGCTGCTGGCGATCCGCGGACTGACGAATCCCGATGACGCGTCGCGGTTCATGAACCCGACGCTCGATCAGCTCTACGATCCGTTCCGGCTGGCGGGCCTCGAATGCGCGGCGGATCGCCTGATGAAGGCGATTGCCGGCCGTGAGCGCATTGCGATTCACGGCGACTACGACGTCGACGGCATTACCTCGACGGTGATCCTGCGGCGCGCGCTCGAGTTGCTCGGCGCCGACGTGGGCCACTTCATCCCCGAGCGCCTGACGGATGGCTACGGCCTGCAGCCGGGCACGATCGAACGATTGCACCTCGAGGGCGTGAAGTTGATCGTGTCGGTCGACTGCGGAATCCGCGCACCCGAAGCGGCGCGCCGCGCGCGGCAGCTCGGCGTCGACTTGATCATCACCGACCATCACGAACCGGACTCGGAACTGCCCGATGCATGCGCGGTGGTCAATCCGAAACGTCACGACTGCAGTTATCCCGACAAGAATCTCGCCGGCGTTGGCGTGGCGTTGAAACTGGTGCAGGCGCTGTGCGGCCGCGCCGGCAAGTCGGCGTGGCTGCCGGCGTTCGTCAAGATCGCGTCGATCGGCACGCTCGCCGACGTCGTGCCGCTGGTGGGCGAGAACCGCATTATCGCCAAGCTCGGGCTGCAGATGCTGACCAAGGGGCCGCACAAAGTCGGCCTGCGCGCGCTGCTGGAGGCCGCCGGCCTCACCGGCAAGACCATCGACAGCTATCACATCGGTTTCATGGTGGCGCCGCGCATCAACGCCGCCGGCCGCATGAGCACGCCGGACATCGCGACGCGTTTGCTGCTGGCATCGGACGAGGGCATGGCCGACGAGGCCAAGTCGCTGGCGGAGCAGCTCGAAGCGGAGAACACGCGGCGGCGCCAGGAGGATCAGGACATCCTGGCGAAAGCAAAGAAGATCGTCGAAACCGACCCGGAGATCGGCGCGCGGACGGTGCTGGTGGTTGCCGGTGACGGCTGGCACCGCGGCGTCATCGGCATCGTAGCGTCCAAGCTGGTCGACGCGTTTTACCGGCCGGCCATCGTCTTATCGATCGACGGCGAGATCGCGCATGGGTCGTGCCGCAGCATCACCGGTTTCGACATGCTCGCATGCCTGGAATCGTGCGCGCCGTTGATGAAGCGATTCGGCGGACACAAAGCCGCCGCCGGTCTTCAGATCGAAACCGCGCGCATCAAGGAATTCCGCCAGGCGGTCAACGACCATGCCGACCAGTGCCTGGGCCCAGACGATCTGCGGCCGTCGTTATGGCTCGACGGGCCGCTGCCCTTCAGCGACCTCAACGAGCAGGTGATGGCGGAGTTCGCGCGGCTCGCACCCTTCGGGCCCGGCAATCCGCGCCCGAAGTTCCACACCGGACCGGTGACGATCGTCGACGGCCCTCGACTGCTCAAGGACCGTCACTTGAAAATGACGGTCAAGCAGAACGGCCGCATCCTGCGCGCGATTCACTGGAACGCGGCGGAGCACAACGACCGTCTCACCGCGATGAAAGACGGCGTCGAGATTGCCTACACGGTTGAAGAGAACGAATACCTGGGCAACAAGTACGTCGAGCTGAGAGTCGAAGATTTCCGATAATCCTGGTGATTCTTTCTGTGCCTTCTGCGGCCCTGGTGATTCTTCTGCGCCTTCTGCGGCCCTGGTGATTCTTCTGCGCCTTGTGTGGCGCTGGTGATTCTTCTGCGCCTTCTGTGGCTACAATCGATCTGTGGCAAGGTGGCAACGACACGCACGCTGGGTACTCGCGATCGTCGCCATCGGCGTCGTCGCCGCGGTGGCGTACACCATGCGGCCCCGGGAGGCGCCGGCCCCGCCGCCGACCATTGAGCGCACCGATCCCTCCGCCGTCATCGAAACCCGCGGCGGCGATGCCATTCAGCTGAAGGGCGCCGAACGCAACCTCCGCGTCGAGTACCGCGTCCAGACCACCAACGCCGAAGGTGAAACCAAGCTGCACGACGTCAAGATCATGGTCGAGAACCGCGGCGGCCGCAGCTACGTCGTAACCGCCAAGGAAGCCTTCGTCGGCAAACAGAACAGCTCGTACGACGTCCGCGGCGACGTCAAACTCGAGACCGACGACGGCCTGGTCGCGACGGGCCAGCAGGCCACCTACGTCGACGTCGAGAAGATCGTCCGCGTCCCGGGACCCGTTCGCTTCACGCGCGGCCGGATGAGCGGCTCCGGCATCGGCTTTACGTTCGACGAGCAGCGCGACACCATGTGGATCCTTGATCAGGCCGATGTCGAGTTCAAGGCAGACGGGACGCAGGGCGCGATGGCCTTCACCGCCGGCTCCTTTGGCTACGCCCGGCGCGATCGCTATATGCGCCTCGAGCGCTCGATGCGGATGGATCGCGACGGCCAGCAGATGGACGCCGAGAACGCGATGGTGCGGCTGTTCCCCGACCGCGATGAACCGGACTACGTCGAACTGCGCGGCGGCTCGAAAGTCACACCGAACGCCACGACCAGCCTGCTGCGCTCGATGAGCGCCCGCGACATCAACCTCGATTACGCGGACGATGGCCGGACGTTGCAGAACGCGACGCTGGCGGGCTCCGCGTCGATTCAGGTCTCGACCAAGACCGGTTCGTCCGGGCAGAGTCTCGCCGGCGAATTCATGGATATCAATCTCGATCCCGACGGCAGCGTGCGCAGCCTGACGACGCGTGACGGCGTGACGGTGACGTTGCCGGCCACCAAAGCCACCGGGACGCGTACGATTCGATCGGCCGCGCTGACCGCCGTCGGCACGCCCGACGGCATTCGCGACATGAAGTTCAGTGAAGGCGTCGAGTATCGTGAAGCGCCCCTCAAGGGCCAGGCCGGCCGCACCATTCGCGCCCGTGCACTGGAGGCCGCACTCGACCCGGCTGCCGGCCTCCTGCAGGAGGCCCACTTCATCGGCAACGTCGACTTCACGGAGAGCCCGCTGCGTGCCACCGCCAGTGACGCCCGCTACAACGTCGTCAAGGAGGCGCTCTCGCTGACTGGCAAGGAGCAGACGCCGCACATCGAGAGCGAGGCGCTGACCATCGACGCGGTGACGATCGAGGTGACCTTGAATCCGCGCACCATGACGGCCAAGGGCAACGTCCGCAGCATCTTGCTGCCCGCGAAAAAGTCGGGGCCGTCGGAAGCGAAGCGGCCGGCGCTGCTCGCCGAAAAGGATCCGATCAACATCATCGGCGAGTCGTTGGTCTACGACGAAGCGGCGCGCACCGCCGATTACAGCGGCAAGGTGGTGTTGCTGCAGGGCGACACCACCATCAGCGCCGACACGCTCTCCCTCGATGAGACCAAAGGCGATCTGACGGCGAACGGCAAGGTGATCACGAATCTGGTGATTGCCGGCAAGGCAGCCGAGCCGGGCGCGAAGACCAAGCCGATGCTGGCGCGCGCCGAAACCTTCACCTACTCCGACCAGACGCGGACGGCGATCTATTCGACACGCGCGCAGCTCGATGGCGAGCAGGGCAATCTGAGCGCGGGCACCCTGAATCTGCAGCTGGCGAAAGGGGAGAACAGCCTCGAATCGCTTGACGCCAGCGGCGCGGTCACCGCGATCGTCGATCGGCGCACCGTCACCGGCACGAAGCTCGTTTACTCCACCACCGATGACAAGTACATCGTTACCGGCGCGCCGGTGAAGATGACCGATGCGGAATGCAAGGAGACGAGCGGCAAGACGTTGACCTTCTGGAAGGCGTCCGATAGAGTCGTGGTCGACGGCAACAACGAAGTCCGCACGCAGACCAAGGGCGGCGGCAAGTGCGTCGTCCCGCCTGCCGAATAGATGCCTTCGACCCTCCACACGCACGAACTCACCAAGTCATACAGTGGCCGCACCGTAGTGCGAGGCGTCAGCCTGGAAGTCAATTCGGGCGAAGTCGTCGGGCTGCTCGGTCCGAACGGCGCCGGCAAGACCACGACGTTTTACATGACGGTCGGGTTGACGGCGCCCGATTCGGGCCGCGTCACGCTGGATGGCATCGACGTGACCGACGATCCGATGTACGTGCGCGCGCGTAAGGGCATCGGCTATCTGCCGCAGGAACCCTCCATCTTTCGCGGCCTGACCGTCGAGCAGAACATCCTCGCGATCCTGGAGACGCTCGATCTGAACGCGACCGAGCGCCGCGCCCGGTTGCGGGAGCTGCTGGCCGAGCTCGGGCTGACGCCGCTGGCGCAATCCGCCGCCTACACGCTGTCGGGCGGCGAGCGCCGCCGCGCCGAGATTACCCGCGCCTTGGTGATGAACCCGCGCTTCATCCTGCTCGACGAGCCGTTCGCAGGCATCGATCCGATTGCGGTGACCGAGATCCAGAAGATCATTTTTCATCTCAAGGAACGCGGCATCGGCATTCTGATTACCGATCACAACGTCTTGCAGACGCTGAAGATCACCGACCGCGCGTACATCGTCACGGACGGGGTGATTTTTCGCAGCGGCACGCCTGCCGAGCTGGCCGCCGACGAGGAAGTCCGGCGGATTTACCTCGGGACTGATTTCCGGCTGGACTAAGATGTAAAAGGCCAATGGCGATTTCGCAAAAGCTTCAGACGAAGCTCGCACAGAAGCTGATCCTTACTCCGTCGCTGCAGCAGGCGATCAAGCTGTTGCCGATGTCGACGTTGGAGCTCGCCGACCTGCTCAACCAGGAAGTCGTCGAAAATCCGCTGCTCGAAGAAGTCCCGACGGAAGAGCTCGCCGCGGTCGAACAGACGCCGCAGGACAAAGAAGGCGGCGAGGACAAGACCAAGGAAAAAACCGACCCATGGGATGACGCCGACTACGAATATTTTTTCGGCGATTATCTCGACGACGGCTATCGAGCGCGCGCGCCGCAGGAAGTCAAGGAGCTGCCGCCGATCGAGAACACGCTCTCGACGAGCTCGTCGCTGACCGATCACCTCGAGTGGCAGCTCTCGCTGCAGAGCACCGACGACAGCCTTCGCGAAATCGGCGAAGCCATCATCGGCAACCTCGATGACGACGGCTATCTGGTGGCGTCGGTCGACGAGATTGCCTCGATGGGACCCTTCGCCGTCGAAAAGGTCGAAGAGGCCCTCAAGCTCATTCAAAGCTTCGACCCGATCGGTGTCGCCGCCCGCGATCTGCAGGAATGCCTGACGCTGCAGATCCGCCACTTGCACCTCGAAGGCACGCCGACGGAGAAGATCGTCAGCGAGCACCTGCGCCTGTTGCACAACCATCAGATGCCGGAGCTCGCCCGCAAGCTCGGACTGTCCATCGAGGAGCTCAAGCATCACGTCGAAATCATCCAGCACCTGGATCCGAAACCGGGCAGCCGCTTCAACCCGCAGCCGTCGCAGTACGTCATTCCCGACGTCTACATCATCAAGGTCGAGGATCAGTACGTCGCGGTGCTGAACGAAGACGGCCTGCCGCAGCTGCGCATCAGCCCGACCTACCGCCGGCTGCTGGACAAGGGCGCCTCGGAGAACACCGACGAGACGCGCGCCTACGTGAAGGACAAATTCCGCTCGGCGTTGTGGTTGATCAAGTCGGTGGAGCAGCGCCAGAAGACCATTCACAAGGTCGCGACCAGCATCATCAACTTCCAGCGCGACTTCCTCGACCACGGCATCGAGCACTTGCGGCCGCTGGTGCTGCGCGACGTCGCCAACGACATCGGCATGCACGAATCGACCGTCAGCCGGGTCGTCACCAATAAGTACATGCACACGCCCCAGGGCGTGTTCGAGATGAAGTACTTCTTCCACAGCGGCATCAGCAGTTCCTACGGAGACGCGGTGTCGTCGGTGACGATCAAGAACCGCATCAAGAAGATCATCGAGGGCGAGGATCCGAAGAAGCCGCTCAGCGACTCGAAGATCGTCAGCATCCTGCAGCGCGAGGGTTTGATGCTGGCGCGCCGCACCATTGCGAAGTACCGGGAAGAGCTGAAAATTCCGACGTCCAACCAGCGCAAAGTTCTTTTTTAACGGTGATACGATCTACGTGACATGAGTCCGGCTGTCACGGTTCGCGGGTTGCTCGACGCAAGGCCCGAATCGGTCGGACTGTCGATCGAGCTGCTCGCCGGCGGCAGCGGCCTGCACCGCAACATCACCAGCCCCTACATTCAGAAGACCGGCCTCGCGCTGGCCGGCTTTCACGAATACCTGCAGCCGGGCCGCATCCTGCTGTTCGGCGAGAGCGAAGTCCGGTTCCTGGAAAGCCTCGATGGCGCCGGCCGCCAGCAGGCGCTGCGCAAGTGCTTCGCGAGCGAGCTGCTGCCGTGCCTGCTCGTCACCGGCGGCGCCGACATCGCGCCGGAAGTGCTGGTCGAAGGCGATCGCGCGGGCGTGCCGATCCTCCGCACGCCGGCGCCTACCGCCGCGGCGATCGGCAAGCTGACCGCGGTCCTCGAGGATCGGCTCGCCCATCGCGAAATGATTCACGGCGTGCTGATCGACATTCTCGGTCTTGGCGTCCTGATCGTCGGCGAGAGCGGCATCGGCAAGAGCGAGTGCGCCCTGGACCTGGTGGTGCGCGGCCACCGGCTGGTCGCCGACGATACCGTGGAAGTGCGCCGCCGCTCCGAATCGATCGTCATCGGCGCGTGCCCCGAGCTGACGCGCCATCACATGGAAGTGCGCGGCCTTGGCTTGATCAACATCCGCGACTTGTTCGGCGTCGCATCGACGCGCACCTCGAAGCGCATCGAGTTGGTCGTCCAGCTCGATCGTTGGGATCCGGATCGGGAATACGATCGCCTGGGCCTCGACGAGGCGACCTACGAAATGCTCGGGTTGAAGGTGCCGCTGATCCACATGCCGGTCGCGCCCGGCCGGAACCTCGCGATCCTCGTCGAAGTCGCCGCGCGCAATCAGCTGCTGCGCATGCGCGGCATCAACGCGGCGCGCGAGCTGGTCGCCCGGCTCGACGCGAGCCTGGAACGTTCCGCGCAGCTGCGGCTGCCGCAGCCGTCGGCCGAGAGCGGCGAAGAAGACGACGAGCTCGAGCCGGGAGGCATTCCATGAGCGGCACGCGAGCGTCCGCCGCCGGTCGCCTGCAGCGTCGATCCGACGGGCGCGCGCCTTCCTGGGCGCGCTTCATCGTCCTCACCGGCCTGTCTGGTTCGGGCAAGTCGCAGGCCATTCGCGCACTGGAGGATCTCGGCTATTACTGCGTCGACAACCTGCCGGTGTCGCTGCTGCCGGTGATGGCCGAACTCGCCGAACGCCAGACCGAACACAACCGCGTGGCCGTGGTGATGGACATCCGCGATCCCGATTTCGTCACCGGGTTCCCGCGGGTCTACCGGCGGCTCAAAGCCAACAAGCACTTGATGACGCGGCTGATTTTTCTCGAGGCCGGGCATGCCGAGCTCGTCCGGCGGTTCAGCGAGACCCGACGGCCGCATCCACTGGCGCCGGATCGGCCGGTAACGGAGGGCCTGTCCGAAGAACGTGTCTCGCTGCGCGAGATTCGCAAGCTCGCGGACAAGGTCGTCGACACCTCGAAGCTCAACGTCCACGAGCTGCGCCAGCAGCTGCGCGAACTGGTCAGCGGGCAGAAGCAGCCGTCCAAACTGGTGTTGACGATTCTCAGCTTCGGGTTCCAGAATGGCCCGCCTGCCGAAGCCGATCTGATGTTCGACATGCGCTTCTTGAAGAACCCGCACTGGGTGCCGACGCTGCGGCCGTTGACCGGCAAGGATCCGGCGGTCGCGGCCTACATCCGCCGCCAGCCGATGGCACGCACGGCGATGAAGAAATTGTCGGCGCTGTTGCGGTGGATGGTGCCGCTCTACGTCCAGGAAGGGAAAAGCTATCTGACCATTGCCGTGGGCTGCACGGGCGGGAAGCATCGATCGGTCTACGTCGCGGAGGCGCTGAAGCGCGAGCTGGCCGGGTTGAAGGGCGTGTCGATGAAAGTGCAGCATCGTGATCTGGTGAGACTCCGATGATTGGTGTCGTCGTCGTCACGCACGGCCAACTGGCCACCGAGCTCGTCAACGCCGCCGAAACCATCGTCGGCGATCTGCCGAATTGCTTTGCCGTGTCGATCGGCTGGCACGAGGACGTTCAGGACGCGCGCGAAGCCATCGGGTCGGCGATCGCGAAAGTGCGACAGCCCGGCGGCGTGTTGCTGATGACCGACATGTTCGGCGGCACACCGTCCAACCTCGGCATCACCTTTCTCGAGAAGGACAAGGTCGAGATCGTCACCGGCGTGAACCTGCCGATGCTGATCAAAGCGGCGAGCATGAAAGACGCCGCGTCGCTCACCGATGTCGCCCGGACACTGCGCGAGCACGGCCGCAACGCGATCTGGGTGGCGTCCGACTTGTTGTCCGGCGACGATGCGGGACGGGAGCCGGGCGCGTGACGACGCAGCAGGTCGTGATTCGCAACCGCCTCGGGCTGCACGCCCGCGCCGCGGCGAAGTTCGTCAACACCGCCACCCGCTTCCGCTCGCAAATCCGCATCAGCCGCGACGGCAGGACGATGGACGGCAAGAGCATCATGGGCATCCTGCTGCTGGCCGCCGGCGCCGGTACGACCGTCGTGATTACCGCTGACGGGGCCGACGAATCGGCCGCGGTCGACGCCCTCTGCCAACTGGTCAACGGCGGCTTCGGAGAAGACCTGTGGAACGCCTGACCGGCATCGGCGTGTCGCCCGGCGTAGTCGTCGGCCGCGCGGTGATCCTGACGCAGCGCACCGAGGTGATGCGCTTTCCCATCCCTCCGGACCGCGTCGACAGGGAAGTGCAGGCGCTGCACGCGGCACGAGATCAGTCCCGCCAGCAGTTGCAGGACATCCGGATGCGCGTGTCGCAAGGGCCGGCCAGCGAGCTCGCCGCGTTGTTCGACGCGCAGCTGTTGATGCTCGACGATCCAATGCTGATCGGCCAGGCCGAAAAGATCATCCGCGACGAGCGTGTCAATGCCGCGTGGGCGGTGCATCGCGCCTACGAGGGGCTCTATCAGCTGTTCTCCTCGATGGAAGATCCGTACTTGCGCGAGCGGGAGAACGATGTCGCGGACGTCGCGGGCCGGTTGCGCATGAACCTGCGGCATGGCGCGCGCGGGCCGCGAGAGCTCCTCAATCAGATTGACGGCCCGTCGGTGCTGATCGCCGATGAACTGACGGCGTCGGTGGCCGCACAACTCGACTGGTCGCGCGTGCAGGGCTTCGCGACCGACGCGGGCAGCCGTACGTATCACACCGCCATCCTCGCGCGGTCCCTGAAGGTCCCGGCGATCGTCGGCCTGCACGATGCGTCGCTGCGCATCGCCGCCGGCACGCCGGTCGTTCTCGACGGCACCACCGGAGAGCTCGTGATCGCGCCGGCGCCGGACGTGATTGACGAAGCGCATCGCCGGGCGGCGTGGCCGAAACGGCGGGCTGTGACGCCGTCGGGAACCGGGCCGGTCACCACCCGCGATGGTGTGCGCATCCGCCTCGAAGCCAATATCGAGCTGCTCGAGGATCTCGCGTATCTCAACGAGCACGGTGCCGAGGGCGTCGGGTTGTATCGATCGGAGTTCCTGGTGTCCGGCCGCGCCATCGAAGGCGTGACGGAGGACGAGCAGTATTCGCTCTATTGCAGCCTGATCGAGCAGGTGGCGCCGCAGCCGGTGACCATCCGCACCTTCGATCTCGACGAACGCCAGGTGACGCGCGATCAGCCACGCGCCGAACGGCGCCGTACCAGACCCGGCCTGCGCGGCCTTCGTCTGAGCCTCGCCACTCCTGACGTGCTGCGCGTCCAACTGCGCGCGCTGGTCCGGGCCTCTGCCCACGGGGCGCTGCGCGTGATGTTTCCGTTCGTGACCGCGGTCGAAGAAGTCCGCCAGGCGCGCGCGATGCTGATCGAGGTTCAGAACCAGCTCGCCCCGTCGGGGTTCAACCGCATCGATGTCGGCGTCATGATCGAAGTGCCGGCGGCCGCCGTCGCCGCCGATCTGCTGGCGCCGGAGGTCGATTTCTTCACGATCGGCACCAACGACCTGATCCAATATTGCCTTGCCGTCGATCGCACCGACGATCGCGTCTCGGATCTCTACGAGCCGCTGCACCCCGCAGTGCTGCGGTTGATCCGGCTGGTCCGCCGGGCCGCCGCCCGGCACCACATCCCGGTGTCGTTGTGCGGCGAGATGGCCTCCGATCCGGCGCTGGTCGGGCTGCTGGTCGGCCTGGGCCTTACCGAATTCAGCATGACCCCCGGCGCGATCCCGATGGTCCGCCAGGTGATTCAGGAGTTGAGCGCCGCCGACGCGCGCCGGCTGGCCGGCCACGCGCTGCGGCTGGCCACCGCCGCTGAAATCGAGCAGTATCTGTTTGACGCGCTCGCCGCGTCCGCCATCCAAAGGAGTCCGTCGTCTTGAACCTGAACTCGCAGCAACCGTTACATCGCGTCGAAAAGCCGTGGGGCTACGAAGTATGGTGGGCGCGTACCGATCGCTATGTCGGCAAGCAGATTCACATCAACAAGGGTCACGCGCTCAGTCTGCAGTACCACAACAGGAAGGACGAGACGATCTTCGTGTGGTCGGGAAAAATCCTGTTCGAGCGGGAAGTCGACGGCACCCTGATCGGAACGGAAATGGGCCCGGGCGACGCCGTCCACGTGACGCCGCCGACGGTGCACCGCATGACGGCGATCGAGGAGACCGACGTGTTCGAAGTCTCGACGCCGGAAACCGACGACGTGGTGCGGTTGGAAGACCGCTACGGGAGAAGCGGTCAGTAGTCAGTAGTGCCCAAGCCGCGCGGCTTCGTCGCACCACTGACCGCCGACGCGCGCGCTAGAAGGGAATGTCGTCGTCGGTGACCGGCGCGGCATTGGCCATCGGGTCCTGATAGCCGGCGCCGGAGTCGCGATCCGCATCACGGCCACCGCCGCGGCCGCCGCCGCCGAGCAGCACGATTTTGTCGGCCTTGACCTCGGTGGTGTAGTGCTTCTGGCCGTCCTTTTCCCACTGGCGCGTCTGTAAGCGCCCTTCGAGATAGATCTGCTTGCCCTTGACCAGGTAGGGCTGCAGCGAGTCGGCCGCCTTGCCCCACAGCACGATGCGGTGCCACTCGGTCTGTTCTTTCTTTTCGCCTTCGCGCGACGTCCAGTTTTCGGTGGTGGCGATGCTGAAGCTCGCCACCGACTGCCCGCCGGGCGTTACCCTGACCTCGGCGTCCTTGCCGAGGTTGCCGACCAGAATCACTTTGTTCACGCTGCCCATTGCATGTCCTCGCTTCTACACGTATTCACACTTCGTCTGCTGTGGTGGGTGTCGCTGCGTCCGTTCAGATTACAAGATCATCAGATCACGAGAAAGATCACCAAATCGCCAGATCATCAAATCACGCGATCACCAGATCACGAGATCACCAGATCACTAGATTCGCATGACAGATCAGGTCACCCGCGCGGCTTGCTGCGATTCAGGCGGTCGACCTGCTGTTTCGCCATGCGCGCCATGTCGTGATCGGGGTAGAGCTTCATCAGCTGTTCGAACGACTCGCGGGCGCGGTCGGTCTGTCCCATCGCGCTGAGCGCGATGCCGCGCTTGTAATAGGCGTCCGGAACGCGATCGCCCTTCGGGTAATTCGCGATGACGCGATTGTAGGCGTCGATGGCCTCGCTGAACTTGCCGTCCTGGTGATGGCATTCACCCACGTACCACTGCGCGTCGTCACCGAGTTCGGTGCGCGCGAAATTCCGGAGGTAGGTGTTGAACCCCTCGATGCACAGCGCCCACTGTCCGGCCGTGAAATCGGCGAGCGCCGTGTTGTAGAGCCGCTGCGGCGTCATGCCCGGTGCCAGCGCCACCGGCGCGGTGGCCGGCGCCGTGGGATCGCCGGGCGTGCCTGCATTGGGATCGCCCGGCACCGATGGCGGCGGCGCCGTCATTTGCGGCATGGCGAGGCGCAATGCTTCGACTTCCTGCGACAGCGTCGTAATGCGCACCGTATTTTCGTCGATGCGCTCGCGCACCACGCGCAAGTCGCTGCCGAACTGATCCACGGCCAGCTTCTGATCGGCGAACGATTTGCGCGTCTGCGCGTTCTGCTCGTCGATGCGTCCGTTGATCGTCTTCAGCGTCGAGGTCAGCTGTTCGATCGCGGAGGTCAGCTGCTGCTGGAGCAGCTGCGTCTGTTCCTGCAGCATGCGCAGATCGGCCATCATCTGCATCTCGCGGCGTGACTGCGCCGCCGCCGGAGCCGTGGTGACGCTCAGCAGTACCCCGAGTCCCAGGACCGAGGTGCCAAGCCGCATGACAATTCGTCGCGTCATAGCCCCATCTTACTTTGCGGTAATCACGAAGTGGGCGCGGCGGTTCTTCGCCCAGGCGCTGTCGTCGTGTCCGGGATCGAAGGGAAACTCCTTGCCATAACTCACGGTCTTGATTCTGTCCGCGGCAACGCCCAACGACACCAGGTAGTTCTTCGCGGAAACGGCGCGCCGCTCGCCCAGCGCGAGGTTGTACTCGGCCGTGCCGCGCTCGTCGCAATGGCCCTCGATCGTGACTTGCCAGGTCGGGTATTTCTTCAGCACCGCGGCATTTTCCTGCAGCACCTGCTGTCCGGACGCGCTGACATCCGCACTGTCCAGCTCGAAGAACAGCGGACGCAGCGGCGAATCGCGATTCAGATCATCGAGCGACTTGCTGGAAATGTCGGTCTCCGGCATCGACGGCACCGACACCGGCTCTTCGATGATCGGTTTCGGCGGCGCCGGCGGGGGAGGCGTGACGCTGCCCCCGCTCGCGTTGCTCGGCGGCGGCATCGGCCGCGCCACCGGCGGCGTCTTCTTCGCGCACGCGGCAATCATCGTCATCATCACGACCGCGGCGATCAACGTTCTCGAGTCTCTTCTCATAAATTCCTCAGCACTTTACGCACCCTGGCACCCCTGGCACCTAGAGTTATTGCGACCAATGCGGCATCGAATTGTTGCCGTCACGCGTCAGCTGCCGCAGGTTGCGGCCGTCTTTGTCCACCGTGAAAATCTGACTGCGGCCGGCGCGCGTCGACATGAACGCGAGGTGACGGCCGTTCGGCGCCCACGCCGGGCTCTCGTTCGACCCTTCGCCGAACGTGATCTGTCTCGTCTCGCCGCGCTCGATGTTGAGGATCTTGATGTCGAACCCTGGCCCGGTTTTCGCGCTGAACGCAATCTCGTTGTACGGCGCCGGCGACCACGTCGCGCGGTCGGCATACGACTCCGAGGAGATCCGCCGCAGCCCCGAGCCGTCCGCATTGACGACGTAAATCTGCGGCGTGCCGCTGCGATCGGACGTGAAGGCAATCTGCGTCCCGGTCGGCGACCACGTCGGCGTCGATTCGGTTGCCGGATTGTTCGTGAGGCGCATGATGTTCGAGCCGTCGCGGTTGACGACGTAGATCTCGGGATTGCCGTCGCGGTTGGTCATGAACGCGATCTTCGAGCCATCGGGTGAAAACACCGGCAGGAAGTTCTGTCCAACGCCCTTGGTCGGGTTTTCCATCGTGCCCGCGTAGATGTTGGAAATCAGGATGTCCGGCAATCCGGTCCGGTAGGACGTGTAGGCGATGGCCCGGCCGTCGGGCGACCAGCTTGGCGTGATGTTGAGCGCGCGATTGATGGTGATACGCCGCGGATTGGCGCCGTCGTAATCCGCGATGTAGACCTCTTTCACATCGCGCTTTTCGACGGTCGCGACGACCGCCTCGCGGTTGCGATCCGAGACGAACGCCAGCTTGGTCCGCGCCACACCACGGAGGTTGCGCTGCGATTGATGCAGCTCGTCCGACATGGTGTGCGCATAGACGCGCGGATTCGCCGCCGCGCCGGTGTACTCACGCCCGAAATACGACTGCCGGGCGCGCACGCTGTAGAGGCGCATTTCGACGCGGATGCCGGTCGCGACCCGCTGCACCGTGCCGATCACCACGCCGTCCGCGCCCAACTCGCGCCACCGATCGTACGGAACCGCGTCGATCGATGCCGCTGCCGGAATCGACTTGTAGGTGTCGCGCGGAATCATGTAGAACTCGCGCTCGAAGTTCAGGTCGTCCCACAACACCTGGCTGATCACCCGCGCCGCGTCCTGCGTCTCCTTGTCGCTCGACAGGGCCAGCAGGTCCGGCACCGCCAGCCGCGTTTGCGACCCCCCTTCGCCGGTCAGCACGATGCCGACGGTGGTGGGCTGCTGTTGTGACGCCGGCGGCTGCGCCGTCGCCGGCGGTTGCGACGCGGCCACCACCGCGGACGCCGCGAGGACCGCTGCGATTGACCATTTCCAGTGCAAGAAGTGTGTAAGCATTTTGCTGTCTCAACGCGTGTAATCGAAATACAGGTGCACCGCGAGCGCGCTTTCAGGGTACGCCGACGGCAATGGCGGCAGCTTCGTGAGCATCAGCGCGCGGCGCGCGTACGAATCCATCAACTCCACCCCGCTCGACTTTTCGATCGTGATGTCGACAATGCGCCCGTCCTTCTGGATCACGAAGCGCAGATGCGATCGGCCCACGGCGCCGACCTGGCTGTTCCAGTTGCTGCGAATCAGTGCCGCCATGGTCTGAAGATATTCAGGACAGCAGAAATTCGAGATCTCGAGGTGGCCGCCGGCGCCACCGCCGCCGGACGACAGACCGAACCCCATGCCTTTGGCATTGGTCTCGGCGACGCTGGGGCCCTTTTGCACTTCAGCACCTTTGGTCGGACGCGTGCTGCGTGGATCCTTTGCTTCGACCTTGTTCGGCGTCGTCTTCCGGGGAGGCGCCTTGGTCGGCTCCACCATCTCGGGTGTCTTCGCCGACGGGGGCCTGACCGGCTCCGGCCGTTTCATATCGACCGGCACGGCTTCCTGAACGGTACGGCCGCCGAGCGTCGACACGCCGCCATCGTTCGGTCCGACCGGGCCGCCGAGGCTGATCTGCATGATCGTCTCGGGCGGCCGGTTCTCGGCGCCGAACCACCAGGCCGGCGCGAGCACCAGCGCCGCGACCAGCACGACATGCGCCGCGACCGACGCACTCAGCATCGAGCCGATGCCGTCGTCCTTCGACGTGCGCGCGATCAGGACTTCGCTGACGGCATCCATCGGCTATTGCTGGGCGCGCCGTTCCTGCGCGACCACGCCGATCTTTTCAACGCCCGCTTCCTTGAGGCGGCCGAAGACATCCATCATCTCCTGCACCTGCACGGCGCCATCGGAGCGCAGGTAGACCTGCTTGTCGCTGCGGCCCTGCATCGCCTGGCGAATCCGTTCCGCGAACACATCGATCGGCACACCGTCATCGTCGATGAAGACGCGGCGATCCTGACGGAACGTCGTGGGGATGGTCACGTAGAGCGGCTGAGTGTTCGTCAGCTTGTCCGCGCGGCGGGCCACAGGCAAATTCACCTCGACCCCCTTTTGCAGCATCGGTGCCGCAACCATGAAGATGATCAACAGCACCAGCATCACGTCCACCAGCGGGATCACGTTGATCTCGGAGAGTGACGTGCTGACGCGCCGGCCGCGACGGCGGCCGGTGTTCGCGTCGGGCTGTGCCATGACTTTGGGCACTAGGTGAAGTTCCTTTCCGAGATGTTGAGGAACTCGAGCGCGAAGTCATCCATCTCAGAGGCGTAACCCTTCACCTTCGACGTGAAGTGGTTGTAAAAGTAGACGGCCGGAATCGCCGCGAACAGCCCGAGCGCCGTGGCGATGAGCGCCTCGGCAATCGGCGTGCTGACCACTGCAAGATCGGTCGACCCCTGCGCGCCGATGTTCATGAAGGCCGTCATGATCCCCCACACCGTTCCGAACAGCCCGATGAACGGCGTAATGCTCGCCGTCGTCGCCAGAAACGTCACCCGCTTTTCGAGCTTGTTCACTTCGATCGATGACGCGCGCAGCAACGCGCGGTCGACGGCCGTGATGCTCTTGAGAGTTGGACGCGGCGCGGGCGTGCCGGGACTGGTTGGCGGCTGATTGGCACGCAGCTGGGCGGTCAACTCGGCGTAGCCGGCCTGAAACATGCCGACCAGCGGACTGGCCGCCAATGACGGGCACACCGCCTGGACTTCGGAGAACTTGGCGCTCTTGCGGAAGACATCGATGAAGCGGGAGCTGTCCTTCTCGATGTTGCGGAATGCCCACCACTTGTAGAGGATGATGCCCCACGAAATGACCGAGAAGAGCAGCAGCGTGCCCATCACGAACATGACGATGGGACTGGCGGAAAGAACTAACTGCGCGATATCTCCGGCAGCACCTCGAGCAGGCGGCATCCCTCCCTCGAGTTGCACTGCCAGGACGAACGATCCAGGCGTGGGCAACAAAGCCTCCGATTCACTTCCATGGGGATGCGCTGCTGGGAGAGCGCCGTTTCGTGCCACCGTAGCACGCCATGGGAAATTCTGTCAAAGCAATGATACGATGACACTTCCGCTCTTCGAAGGCATTCCCCATGATTCGGTACCTGGCCATCCGCAACCTTGCGGTCATCGAGTCGGTGGCCGTCGATTTTGAACGATCGTTCAATATCCTCACGGGCGAAACCGGCGCCGGCAAATCGATTCTCGTCGAGGCGGTGGGGTTGCTGCTTGGCGGTCGAGCCACCCAGAACCTGATCCGCACCGGCGAAGACATCGCCACTGTTGAAGCCATCTTCGAAACCGAAGACGGATCCGAAATGATCGTGCGGCGCGAGATTACCTCTCAAGGGCGCAGCCG
>DASPNQ010000102.1:0-2421 GCA_035626435.1 Vicinamibacterales bacterium | reverse complement strand
ACGATCGAACTGCGCGCCAACGATTCCCTGAACGTCGTTCTTCGTAACGCTGTTGGAGGAGATCGTGTCGGACGCCATTGAAGACGTCTGCGAAGGTGCCGCGGCTGCCGGCGGATCGTTCGCCACGATTTCAGCGCGCGTCGAAGCAACTCCGATTGAACGCGCCGGCCGCCGCGGCTCTTCGATCCGCTGATCAATGCGGTCAGACTGCTCAGTACTCTTCGTGCCAGCCTCGCAGCCAGCCAGAAGAATCAGCAGCACTAAAAAGAGATTCCGACCGAACGTCACGCTAAATCACTCCTTACTCGTCGGTCTTGCGTCGATTCAACAGGATTTGCGAAAGCATCTTTTTGAGCTCGTCAAATTTGTCGTTCATCTCTGACTTGTTCGTGTCGAGCTTCTTGTCGATGTCGTCGAAGCGTCGGTCGATCTCCTGTTGTGTGTTGTTGGCATTCGCTGTCAGAGTCGCGATCGCGGTACCGTGAGCGATCAGCGTAAGAAGAGCCCAACCGAGGATGCCGAACACAATGATCTGCAACGCGCCAAGCAACATCAGGATCACACTTGTCGTGTCCATGGAACGTCTCCAGTAACTGGAGTTTGAAAGCCGGTGCAGGCGATTAACCTGCACCGGCTGGCATCGTGAGCGCCGGGACGGGGCCAGCGCCCAGATCGTCATTAGGTCGTGATGTTGCTCAGCAGGTGAGCCGCGGCCGTGTACATCACCACTTCGTCGGTCTCGTGACGCACGCGGATCACGTCACCGCGCACCGTCTCATCGCGGTAGCTCTCGACGCGGCCATCCAGCTCGCTTCCGTCCGCTGTGTAGTGGAAGCTGCGCGCAACGCAGGCTTCGCGTGGGTCGTTGGTGCGAGCCACCTTCGCGACCATCGCGTACTCGTTCGACCAGATGCGGCTGATCGACGCGGCCTGGCCCGGGTTGGCCGTGTTCTTCGGCGCGCCGGCAACGATGATCTGCGCATCCGGAACATCCGGGAAAAGCAGCTTCGCCAGTGACGGCAGAGAAATGCTCTTCGGATCATCAAAGCCCGCACTCTTGATGCGATCCACGATCTGTGCGCAGTTCATCAGGTTGCGCAGCACGAAGCCGTTCAGGATCAGCGCATTGGGCATCAGGCCGGTGCCACTGAAAACCTTCTCGATCGCGGCGAGCATGTCGTTGATCGGCGTCGCGTTGGTCAGGTCGTCCCACTCGTTGGTGATCGCCGTCGTCAACGACGCGCCCGTCCAAGTCGTGGCGTTGAACAGCAAATTCGCCACGCGGATCTCGCGCTTGCGCAGGATCAGCTCCTGGGCGCGGCGAGCGGCGATGCGCTCCACGTCGAAGTACCGCGCGAACACCTTGCGCAGCCGGTCGTCCACGGCTTCTTCACGGCCGTGCTCTTCCGTCTGGTAGTTGAAGTGCTCGAACTCGTACTCGCCGCGGCCGTACTTGCCGCCCGAATTACGCTTCGTATCTCCGTCGATCAGCAGCGCCTTCAGCGGCAGCTTGCCGATGTTCGCGGCCGGCTCGCTCACGTCGATCGCGGGCGCAACGCGGTCGGCGATGAAGCCCATGCGTGCGGCTTCCTGGTTGAACTCTTCGAGCGTCGCGCCCAGATCCGGGCGCTGCAGTGCAGTCGTAGGGCCCATAGTTCGTTCCTCTCCTTCTCTTTGTCCTGGGCTCTGCCCGTCTGCAGGCCTTGGTTAAAACGAATGTTTGGAGAGCGGCCACTCTGACCGCCCTCCGAAAAATCAGGTTTAGCTGATGTGCTTACCGACGATCGTCCAGCCAACCACAGCGCCGGAGTATTCCAACGTGACGGAGTCCCACTGCGCATCCACGGCAGCGAATGTTGCAGCGCCCTGAATCAATTCAGCGCCGTTCGGATCGATGGTGTGCGCCGCAGCATTCGCGTCGATCTTGGTGATCGTCACGCGCATGCCAACCTTGCCGGCCGGCAGATTCACCGTCGCCGCGCCGCTGTGCGACGTGGTCACGTGACCGCCTTTGCACATGGCGGCCGTCACAGTCATCGTCGCGCCGGTCAGCGCGTTGACGCCCGTCGCAAGCAGGTCGTTCGAATCGCGCTCGGTCGGCAGGACCTCGATCCAGTCGCCGTCAGCCGTAGCGGCCGTAACTGCCACGCCGATGCGCTGGCCGGCCACCGTGGCCGAAACCTTGCCGCTCGCAGCCGGGTACACGTTGTCGCCGATTCCGATCGCGCCATCAGCAATCATGATGCGCGTGCCATCCACGTTCAGCGGAATGACCGTGCACTGGTCGTCCGCAGCCAGAACGCGATCCTTCAGCGTGCCGATGCAGGCATCGTCAATGCCGGACAATGCCGCCTCGTCGTTGCTGTCGTACTTCACGCGCAGGTGCTGGCCCATCGCGGCGCTTGCCTGCACAGTGAATTC
>DASPNQ010000101.1:0-17457 GCA_035626435.1 Vicinamibacterales bacterium | reverse complement strand
TGCGGCACCGCCTTCAAGAACAAGGGCGTCCAGTCGATGCTCGACGCCGTCGTCGACTTCCTGCCCTCGCCGCTCGACATCCCGCCGGTGACCGGCATCGATCCGAACGCCAAGGAAGAGGGCACGCTGATCGAGCGCACGCCTGACGACAAGCAGCCGTTCGCGGCGCTCGCGTTCAAGATCATGACCGACCCGTTCGTCGGGCAGCTGACCTTCTTCCGCGTCTATTCGGGCACGTTGAACTCGGGCTCGTCGGTGATCAACTCGACGAAAGGCAAGACCGAGCGCATCGGCCGCCTGCTGAAGATGCACGCGAACAAACGCGAGGAGATCAAAGAAGTCCACGCCGGCGACATTGCCGCGGCGGTCGGCTTGAAGTCGGTGACCACCGGCGACACGCTGTGCGACGAGAAGAACCCGATCATCCTCGAGCAGATGGATTTCCCGGAGCCGGTGATCTCGCTGGCAATCGAGCCCAAGACCAAGGCCGACCAGGAAAAGCTCGGCCAGGGCATGGCCAAGCTGATGGCCGAAGACCCGACGTTCCGCGTCGCCACCGACGAGCAGACCGGCCAGGTCGTGATCCGCGGCATGGGCGAGCTGCACCTGGAAATCATCGTCGACCGCCTGAAGCGCGAGTTCAACGTCGAGGCGAGCGTCGGCAAACCGCAGGTCGCCTACAAGGAAACGCTGACCAAGCCCGCCGAAGGGCACGGCTTGTTCAAGCGCCAGACCGGCGGCCGCGGCCAGTACGGCAACTGCAAGATTCGCCTGTTCCCGCGCGATCCCGGCACCGGCTACGAGTTCGTCAACGAGATCGTCGGCGGTGTGATTCCGAAGGAATTCATCAAGCCGATCGATCAGGGCATCCAGGAAGCGCTGACCCGCGGCGTGCTCGCCGGCTACCCGATCGACGACGTCCGCATCGAGCTCTACGACGGCGATTACCACGACGTCGATTCGTCGGAAATGGCGTTCAAGATCGCCGGCTCGCTGGCGTTCCAGGACGCGGCCAAGAAGGCCGGCGCCATCCTGATGGAACCGGTGATGCGCGTCGAGGTGGTGGTGCCGAAGGATTACATGGGCGACGTGATCGGCGACCTCGCGTCGCGGCGCGGCAAGATCCAGTCGCAGGAGGATCGCGGCGGCACGCAGATCATCCAGGCGCGCGTGCCGCTGAGCGACATGTTCGGGTATGCCACCGACCTGCGCTCGCGGACGCAGGGCCGCGCCACGTATTCGATGCATTTCGATCGCTACGAGCCGGCGCCGCGCAACGTCAGCGACGAAGTCGTCGCGAAGGTGCAGGGAACCAAGTAACGGCCACGGGCCGATAGCGGAAAGCTGAGAGCTGACTATGTTGGGCGACAAGATTCGAATTCGTTTGAAGGCCTACGACGCCCGCGTGCTCGACCAGAGCACCGGCGAGATCGTGGAAACCGCCAAGCGCACCGGCGCACGGCTGGCGGGCCCGATTCCGCTGCCGACCGAGATCAACAAGTGGACGGTGCTGCGATCGCCGCACGTCGACAAGAAGTCGCGCGAGCAGTTCGAAGTGCGCACGCACAAGCGGCTGATCGACATTTTCGAACCGACGCCGCAAACCGTCGATGCGTTGATGAAACTGGATCTGCCGGCGGGGGTCGACGTCGAGATCAAGGCGTTCGGCAAAGAGCACGGCAAGTAACCGGGAAAAAGAAAAATGGTCACCGGAATCATTGGCAAGAAAGTCGGGATGACGCAGCTGTTCCTCGAAGACGGAACGCTGGAGCCCGCGACCGTCCTTCAGGCCGGCCCCTGCATCGTCGTGCAGTCGAAGACCGCCCAGACCGACGGCTACGAGGCGGTGCAGATCGGCCTGGTCGAAAAGAACCCGCCGCGCCGCGCCACCAAGGCAGCGGTCGGCCATCACAAGAAGGCCAACGTCCCGCCGACGCGCGTGCAGCGCGAGGTCAAGGTGGCGAAAGGCGCCGAGGCGCCGAAGCCCGGCGACCAGGTGCTGGTTTCGATCTTCAACCAGGGCGAGCGGGTCGACGTGATCGGCACCAGCAAAGGCCATGGCTTCCAGGGTGTCGTCAAGCGCCACCACTTCCGCGGCGGCGACGCGACGCACGGCTCGATGTTCCATCGCGCGCCCGGTTCGATCGGCGCCTCGTCGTATCCGTCACGCGTCATGCCGGGCATGCGCGCGCACGGGCACATGGGTGTCGATCGCGTGACGGTGCGCAATCTCAAGGTGCTGAAGATCGACGCCGAGAACCACCTGATTCTCGTCAAGGGCAACGTGCCCGGCGCGCCGGGCGGTTACGTGGTGATTCGCAAGGCGGTGGCCGCCAAGCCGGAGCCGCAGCCGCAGCTGCAAGAGAAGCCGAAGAAGGGCAAGAAGTAGGACGTCATGACGATTGATGTCGTAAACACCGAGAACAAGAAAGTCGGCTCGCTCGACCTGAACGAGACCGTGTTCGGCGGCCGCGCCAAGGCCGACCTGATTCACGAGTCGGTGGTCCGCGCCAATGCCGCCGAACGCCGCGGCACGCATGCCACCAAGAATCGCGCCCTGGTCAGCGGCAGCGGCAAGAAACCGTGGCGGCAGAAGGGCACCGGCCGCGCCCGCGTCGGCGAGACGCGCAATCCGTTGTGGCGCAAGGGCGGCACCGTGTTCGGCCCGCAGCCGCGCAGCTACGAATACCAGCTGCCGAAGAAGGTCGAAAAGGGCGCACTGCGCGCGGCGCTGGTCGAGAAGCTCCAGCAGGGATCGCTGATCGTCGTCGACACGCTGACGGCGAGCGAAGTGAAGACCAAGGCGGCCGTCGGCGTGCTGAAGACGCTTGGCGTGACCGGCAAGGCCGTGCTGATCGACGCGCAGCTCGACGAGAAGTTCGCGTTGTCGGTCCGCAATGTCGCCGGCGTGACGCTGCTGCAGAGCAACCGCGTCACCGCGCGCGACGTCGCCAACACGAAGCAGGTCGTTCTCACGAGGGCGGCCGTCGAGAAGCTGGAAGCGGCGCTGACCCCGTCGGCCAGCGCGCTGGCAGCGCGCGCCGAAGCGGGCGGCGAGGGCGGCACCGCCGCGGCACCGAAGCGAGCGCGGAAGCGAGGCGAAGCGTAATCATGAAACTCACCGAAGTCATCCGCCGTCCGCTGGTCACCGAAAAGACCACGACGCTTCGAGACGACGGCCGCACCGTCGTGTTCGAGGTGGCGAAGGACGCCAACAAGATCGATATCAAGCGCGCGATCGAGAAATTGCTCGGCGCCAAGGTCGCCGACGTCCGCACGGCGGTGACCCGCGGCAAGTTGAAGCGCCAGGGCCGTTATGTCGGCCGTCGTTCGGACTGGAAGAAAGCCTACGTCACTCTGAGGGACGGCGAAAAGCTGCCGGACTTCCTGGAGGGCGCCTAAGAGTTTTGCGTTGGGGGTTCGGAGCCGGTGAGCACGTCTCGCCGCTCGGACCGGCCGCGCGCAACTCCGGAAGGTTGTTATGCCGATCAGAAAATACAAACCGGTTACGCCGGGCCGTCGCCAGATGACGGTGCTGACCTTCGACGAGATCACCACCGACAAGCCGCACGCGCCGCTGACGGAGAAGCTGCAGCCGTCGGGCGGCCGCAGCAGCACGGGCGAGCAGACGATTTGGTGGCGCGGCGGCGGGCACAAGCGCCTGTATCGCATCATCGACTTCAAGCGCGACAAGGCCGGCATTCCCGGCAAGGTCTCGACGATCGAGTACGACCCGAATCGCTCGGCGCGCATCGCGCTGATCACCTACGCCGACGGCGAGAAGCGCTACATCCTGCAGCCGAACGGCCTCAAGGTGGGCGACACGGTGATCGCGGGCGACAACGTCGACATCCTGACCGGCAACACGCTGCCGCTGAAGAACATCCCGCTGGGCACGATGGTCCACAACGTCGAGCTGAAGCCGGGCAAGGGCGGCCAGATGGCGCGCAGCGCCGGCGCCGCGGTGCAGGTCGTCGCCAAGGAAGGCGATTACGTCTCGGTGAAGATGCCGTCGGGCGAGATTCGCAAGATTTATCTCGACTGCCTCGCCACCATCGGCCAGGTCGGCAATCTCGATCACGAGAACGTGTCGATCGGCAAGGCCGGCCGCAGCCGCTGGCTGGGCAAGCGTCCGCACGTTCGCGGCGTCGCGATGAACCCGGTCGACCACCCGCTCGGTGGCGGTGAAGGCAAGACCTCGGGCGGACGTCATCCGGTGACGCCGTGGGGCGTCCCGACCAAGGGCTACAAGACGCGTCGTCCGCAGCCCAGTGACAAGTTCATTGTTCAGCGGCGTTCGAAGTAAAGGCTGAAGACGTATTGGCTGACGGCGGCAGGCCGAAGGCTGAAGGCATAACGATATGAGTCGCTCACTGAAAAAGGGTCCGTTCGTCGACACGCATCTGCTCGAGAAAGTCGAGTCGATGAATCGCGCGAACGAAAAGAAGGTCGTCAAGACGTGGTCGCGCCGCTCGACGGTGGTGCCGGAAATGGTCGGCCACACATTGGCGGTCCACAACGGCAAGAAGTTCGTGCCGGTGTATCTGACCGAGAACATGGTCGGCCACAAGCTCGGCGAGTTCTCGCCGACGCGCCAGTTCAAGGGTCACTCCGCGAAGTCGGACAAGGCCGCGGCGCCGGCGCAGGGCGCGCCGGCGGGCGGAGGAAAGGGCTAAGCCATGGTTCGTGCAGAGGCTACGGCCAAATACGTTCGCACCTCCGCGCAGAAGGCCGGACTGGTGCTCGACCTGATTCGCGGCAAGGACGTCAACCACGCGCTGTCGGCGCTGCAGTTCTCGCGCAAGTCGGTGGCGCGCGACGTCGCCAAGGTGTTGCGCTCGGCGGTGGCCAACGCGCAGCAGCAGGAGGCGTTCGGCGGCGACGTGGCGCGGCTGTTCGTGTCGAAGTGCCACGCCAACAACGGCCCGTCGCAGAAGCGCGTGCGTCCCGCCCCGATGGGCCGGGCGTTCCGCATCGTCAAGCGCACGACGCATCTGACGGTTGAAGTGACCGAGCGCGCCCAAGTGATCAAGGCGGTCGGGGCCACCGAGTCGGACAAGGGATCGGCGAAGAAGGCAAATCCCGGTGCCAAATCGAAGCGCGGCAAGACGGGACAACCCGCCGCCGCGGCTCAATAGGCGCGAGATGGCACAACAGGAAAAGGGGATATAGACGTGGGCCAGAAGGTTCACCCTTACGGGTTTCGCATCGGGTTCAACAAGACGTGGAAGTCGCGGTGGTTCGCGAACAAAGACTACGCGACGCTGCTCCATGAGGACCTGGCGCTCAAGAAGGATCTCAAGAAGCGCTTTCAGCATGCGGGCGTTTCGCAGATCGAGATCGAGCGCGCCGCGCGCAATCTGAAGATCAACATCCACACCTCGCGGCCGGGCATCATCATCGGCCGCAAGGGGCAGGAAGTCGACAAGTTGAAGCAGGAGATCCAGAAGCGGACCAACCGCGAGGTCTTCATCAACATCCAGGAAATCCAGAAGCCGGAACTGGATGCGCAGCTGGTCGGCGAGTCGGTGGCGATGCAGCTCGAAAAACGCGTCGCGTTCCGCCGGGCGATGCGCAAGGCGGTCGAGTCGGCGCTGCGCTTCGGCGCGCGCGGCATCAAGGTGCGGGTGTCGGGCCGCTTGAACGGCGCCGAAATCGCGCGCTCGGAATGGTACCTGCACGGCCAGCTGCCGCTGCAGACGCTGCGCGCCGACATCGATTACGGTTTTGCCGAAGCCAACACCACCTACGGCCAGATTGGCGTGAAGGTGTGGCTCTACAAGGGTGAGCGTCTGACGCCGCGCGTCGGCCGCGAAGAGGAATTTGGCGGCGGCGGTGGCGGGCGGGATCATCGTGACCGCGACCGCGGCCCTCGACGCCCCGGCCCGCGGCCGGACGCGAGATGAATTTGGAGATCTGATGATCTGGTGAGATCGAGATCGATCACCAGATCGCGAGATCACCAGATGCAGGGATTACAGCTATGTTGATGCCAAAGAAGGTCAAGTACCGCAAGCAGCAACGCGGCCGCATGCGCGGCAAGGCGTGGCGCGGTTCCGACGTGTCGTTCGGCGATTACGGTCTCAAGGCGATGGAGCCGTGCTGGTTGACCGATCGCCAGATCGAAGCGGCGCGCGTCGCGATGACGCGCTTCGTCAAGCGTGGCGGCAAGGTGTGGGTGCGGGTGTTCCCCGACAAGCCGATCACCAAGAAGCCGCAGGAAACCCGCATGGGCAAGGGCAAGGGCGCGCCCGAGGGCTGGGTGTGCGTGATCAAGCCGGGCCGCATTCTGTTCGAAATGAACGGCGTGCCGGTGGCCGAAGCGCGCCGCGCCTTCGAGCTGGCCGCCGCGAAGCTGCCGATCAAGACGCACTTCGCGACCCGCTTCGCCGAGGAGAAGGTGTCATGAAGGCCGTCGAGTTGAGAGATATGGACGTCGAGACGCTGCGCGCCAAGACGCAGGAGATCGACGATCAGCTGTTCCGGATGCGGATCCAGAAGTCGATGGGCCAGCTCGAGGCGCCCGGCAAGATGCGCACGATCAAGCGTGAGCGTGCGCGCATCCTGACCATTCTGAAAGAGAAGGCGAAGTAGCCATGGCGGGTAAAGCGGAAGTCCAGGGCACGGTCGTCAGCGACCGGATGCAGAAGAGCATCGTGGTGGCGACCGAGCGCCGCGTGCAGCACGGCGTCTACGGCAAGACGCAGAAGCGCACGTCGACGTTCGTGGCGCACGATGAAAACAACGAGGCCAAGATCGGCGACACCGTGGTGATCGCCGAGGCGCGGCCGCTCAGCAAGCGCAAGCGATGGGCCCTGGTGCGCATCGTCGAACGCGCGGCGCAGGTTTAAGGGGATAGGAGACTGCCATGATCCAGATGCGATCCATCCTCGACGTCGCCGACAACTCGGGCGCGCGGAAGATCTCCGTGATCAACCCGATCGGCGGCTCCGCCGGACGCTACGCCTATCTCGGCGACATCATCACGGCCAACGTCAAGGAAGCGGCGCCGGAAGGCAACGTCAAGAAGGGCCAGGTGGTCAAGGCCGTCGTCGTGCGCGTGCGCAAGGAGCAGCGCCGCAAGGACGGCAGCTATATCCGCTTCGACCGCAACGCCGCGGTGCTGATCAACGACCAGGGCGAGCCGATCGGCACGCGCGTGTTCGGCCCGGTCGCCCGCGAGCTGCGTGAGCGCAAGTTCATGAAGATTATTTCGCTCGCTCCCGAGGTGCTGTAAGCCATGGCGATGTCGATTCGCAAGAACGATCAGGTGATCGTGCGCGCCGGCAAGGACCGCGGCAAGAAGGGCCGCGTGCTGTCGGTGCTGCCGGAGAAGAACCGCGTGATCGTCGAAGGCGTCAACCTGATCAAGCGCCACACCCGGCCGAACCCGCAGAAGAACATCAAAGGCGGGATCGTCGAGCGCGAGGCGTCGATTCATGCCAGCAACGTGATGCTGCTGGATCCCGAGACCAACGAGCCGACCCGCGTCGGCAAGAAGACGCTGCCGGACGGCACACGCGTGCGTGTCGGCCGCAAGAGCGGCGCAGTGGTGGACAAATGAGCAAGACGAAGCCGACCGACGACCAGATCGCCGAAGCCAAGGCCAGCAAGGCCAAGGCCAAGAAGGAAGACGCCGCGCCGACCAGCAGCGGCAAGCAGGCCAAGCCGTCCGTGGTGCGCCTGCGCGACAAGTACCGCAACGACGTGATCCCGGCGCTCCAGAAGGAGTTCGGCTACAAGAACGTGATGGCGGTGCCGAAGGTGACCAAGGTCGTCGTCAACATGGGCCTCGGCGAGGCCACCTCGAACGCGAAGGTCGTCGACACCGGCGCCGACGAGCTCGGCAAGATCACCGGCCAGAAGGCCGCCGTGCGCAAGGCCAAGAAATCGATCGCGCAGTTCAAGGTGCGCCAGGGCATGCCGATCGGCGCGATGGTGACGCTGCGCGGCGATCGCATGTATGAGTTCCTCGATCGGCTGATGACCATCGCGCTGCCCCGCGTGCGCGACTTCCGCGGCGTGTCGCCGAAAGGCTTCGACGGTCGCGGCAACTTCACGATGGGCCTCAAGGACCAGTTGATCTTCCTCGAGATCGACTACCTCAAGGTCGACAAGGGCCGCGGCATGAACGTCAGCGTGGTGACGACGGCGAAGACTGATGAAGAGGCGAAGAAGCTGTTGCAGTTTCTCGGCATGCCCTTCAGGACCGGCAATTAACGCCGCAGAGGCGCGGAGTCGCAGAGGAAACGATGGCAACGACGGCGAAGAAGGCGCGTGAGCGCAAAACCCTGAAGTTCAAAGTCCGGCAGCGGAACCGCTGCCGCCGGTGCGGCCGGCCGCGCGCCTACATGCGCAAATTCGCGCTGTGCCGGTTGTGTTTCCGCGAGCTCGCCCTCACCGGCGACGTCGCGGGCGTGACGAAGAGTAGCTGGTAAGAGACTCGTCAACCGCCGGTGCGGCAGGTGCGCGATGCGCCTGGGCGCCTAAGGGTTGGTGTTTGAGCCGACGGCGAACGGCCGAAGGCAGAAGGCGAAAGCAAAGAAGATGACTGATCCGATTGCCGACATGCTGACGCGGATCCGCAACGCCGTCACGGCGCGCCATGCGCGCGTCGAGATGCCGGCCTCGAAGTTGAAGGCCGAGATCGCGCGGATCCTGCAAGACGAGGGTTATATCGCCGGGTTCAAGATGGTCGAGACGCCGGCCGACCGCGAGGGCAAGGCGCCCCGCCAGTCGATGCGCATGTTTCTCAAGTACGGGCCTGGCGGCGAGCGCGCCATTTCCGGGCTCGAGCGCGTCAGCCGCCCAGGCCGCCGGGTCTACGCCAACCGCGACGAAGTGCCGGCGGTGCTAGGCGGACTCGGCGTGGCAATCCTGACGACCTCGCGCGGGGTGATGACCGGGCAGGCCGCGAAGAAGGCCGGCGTCGGCGGCGAGATTCTGTGCAACGTCTGGTAAGCAACACAGCTGGTAAGCAACAGAGCCGGTAAGGGAAGAACGTCATGTCACGAATTGGAAAAAAGCCGATCGCCATCCCGAAGGGCGTCACCGTCAAGGCCGACGATCAGGGCGTTGAAGTGAAGGGGCCGAAGGGGCAATTGCGCCAGCCGCTGCCGCCCGGTGTCACCGCCGCGATCGAAGACGGCACTATTGTCACGAAGAAGATCTCGGACGCGGCGGAGTTCGACAAGTTTCACGGGCTGGCGCGCAGCCTGGTCAACAACGCCGTGCTCGGCGTGACCGAGGGCTGGAAGAAAGAGCTCGATATCGTCGGCGTCGGCTATCGCGCGGAGTTGAAGGGGCAGCAGATTACGCTGGCGCTCGGCTACTCCCATCCCGTGGTGTTCGACGTGCCGAAGGGCATCGACGTCGCGATCGACAAGCAGACGCACATCACCGTCACCGGCGTGGATCGCCAGCTGGTCGGCCAGGTGGCCGCCGATCTGCGCAGTCTCCGCAAGCCCGACCCGTACCAGCAGAAGGGCGTGCGCTATACCGGCGAAGTGCTCAAGAAGAAGGCCGGAAAGACCGGAGCGAAGTGATGAGGATTAAGACAAAAGAAGATCGCCGCGATCGCATCAAATTCCGGATCCGCAAGCGCATGACCGGGACGGCCCAGAAGCCGCGGTTGAGCGTGTTCCGCAGTGTCTCGCACATCTACGTGCAGGTGATCGACGACATGAGCGGTCAGACCATCGCCTCGGCATCGACGGTCGATCCGAAGGTGAAAGGCGGACTCGCGAAGGGTTTCAGCGGCGGCAACATCAAGGGCGCCGAGCTGATTGGCAAGACCATCGCCGAGCGGCTGAAGGAAAAGGGCATCACGAAGGTCGTGTTCGACCGGAACGGGTTCCTCTATCACGGCCGCGTGCGGGCCGTTGCCGAAGCCGCGCGTTCGGCGGGGTTGGAGTTTTAGCCGCAGAGCGCAGGGGCGCAGAGACAAAACACATGCGAACACGAGAAAAGATCGATCCGTCGCAGCTCGACATCAAGGACACCGTCGTGGCGATCAACCGCGTCACCAAGGTCGTCAAGGGCGGCAAGAACCTGAGCTTCAGCGCCCTGGTGGTCGTCGGTGACGGTCACGGCGTCGTCGGTTACGGCGTCGGCAAGGCGAAGGAAGTGCCGTCGGCGATCAAGAAGGGCATCGAGGCGGCGAAGAAGAATCTGATCCGCGTCCCGGTCCAGGGCACCACCGTGCCCCACCCGGTGGTGGGCCGCTACGGCGCCGGCCGCGTGTTGCTCAAGCCCGCTCCGGACGGCACCGGCATCATTGCCGGTGGCGCGGTCCGCGCCGTGGTGGAATCCGCGGGGGTCACCAACGTCCTGACGAAATCGTTGGGCTCGGCAAACCCGCACAACGTGGTGCGCGCGGCGTTTACCGCGTTGCAGGAACTGAAGGATCCGGCTCGATTGCTGCGCCTGCGCGGCAAGGACCTGGCGACCGATTAAACGCACGAAACAACGATAGACAACGACGATGGCGAAACAGGCAAGCAAGTCGGCTGACGCAAAGACGGTGACCGTCACCCTGGTCAAGAGCCCGATCGGGTTCCAGAAGACGCAGGGCAAGGTCGTGGAGAGCATGGGCCTCCGCCGGTTGAATCATTCGGTGACGTTGAAAGACACGCCCGAGACGCGCGGCATGATTTTCAAGGTCCGTCACCTGGTGACGGTGACCGAGTAACACTCTCGCCCTCAGCCTTCAGCCGTCGGCCTTCAGCACGAAGGCGTGGCGCGGAAGGCAGAAGGCCGAAGGCAGAAGACTTATGGGATTGAATAATTTAAAGCCGGCAGACCGGTCCAAGTTCAAGAAGAAGCGCGTCGGCCGGGGTCCCGGTTCGGGCCTCGGCAAGACGTCGGGACGCGGCCACAAGGGTGCGCAGTCGCGGTCCGGCTACTCGTTCAAGCGCGGCTTCGAAGGCGGCCAGATGCCGCTGCATCGGCGCGTGCCGAAGCGCGGCTTCACGAACATCTTCAGAACCGAGTACGACGTGGTCAATCTCGATCAGCTGGACAAGCTGTTCGAGAAGGATGCCACGGTGACGGTGGACTCGCTGCGCGCGGCGGGCATTGTCAGCAGCCGCACCGCCCTGGTCAAGGTGCTGGCGCGGGGCGAGGTGACCAAGGCCCTGACCGTGCAGGCTCACAAGTTCAGCGGCAAGGCGGCCGAGAAGATCGCCGCCGCGGGCGGCAAGGCTGAAGCGATTGCGAGTTAACGAGCCGCGGGGCGTAATGCCTCGAGGTCTTGCCTGCCGCGCCGGAGCCTTGGCGTAGGCGGGAGGTATCTGTGGTCGAAACTTTAAAGAACCTATTTGCCGTCGCGGATTTGCGCAACCGGGTGTTGTTCACACTCGGGATGCTCGCCGTGTATCGCATCGGCATTCACATTCCGACGCCGGGTGTGAATTCCGAGGCGCTGCGCATCATGGCGGAGCAGGCGCAGGGCACGTTGTTCGGCATGTACGACATGTTCACCGGCGGCGCGATGTCGCAGGTCACGATCTTCGCGCTCGGCGTGATGCCGTACATCAGCTCGTCGATCATCCTGCAGCTGCTGACGGTGGTGTGGCCCTACCTCGAGCGCCTGTCGAAGGAAGGCGAGCTCGGCCGCCGCAAGATTACGCAGTACACGCGCTATCTGACGCTGGTGCTGGCGGTAGTGCAGTCGCTCGGCATTTCGATTTATCTCGAGCGCCAGACCGAGATCGCCAACGGCCTGCCGCTGGTCTACGAACCGGGCTGGAGCTTCCGTCTGATGGCGGTGCTCACGCTGACGACCGGCACGATGTTCATCATGTGGCTCGGCGAGCAGATCACCGAACGCGGCATCGGCAACGGCATGTCGCTGATCATTTTCGCCGGCATCGTCGTCGGCCTCCCGTCCGCTGTGATCGCGACGTTCGATCAGCTGCAGACCGGACAGATCGGCCTGCTGACGCTCGCCGTGCTGCTGGTGGTCATGGTCGGCGTCGTCGCCGCGATTATTTACGTCGAGCGCGGTCACCGGCGCATCACCGTGCAATATGCCAAGCGCGTGGTGGGCCGGCGGCAATATGGCGGCTCGAGCACGCACATCCCGCTGAAGGTCAACACCGGCGGCGTCATTCCGGTGATTTTCGCGAGCTCGATTCTGATGTTCCCGCAGACGTTTGCGGGTCTGGCGACGCCCGGCGGGTGGGCCGATGCGGCCGTCCGGCAAGTCGCGCCGAGCATGCCGCTCTACAACCTGCTCTACGTGCTCGGCATCATCTTCTTCGCCTACTTCTACACCGCGATCATCTTCAATCCCGATGACGTGTCGGAGAACATGCGCAAGTACGGCGGCTTCATTCCAGGCATCCGTCCCGGCAAGCGGACCGCCGAGTACATCGACCAGATTCTGGCGCGCATCACGCTGGTCGGCGCGGTCTATCTGGCGATTGTCGCGATCATCCCGGAATTCCTGTTGACCGGTTTCCGCGTCGCGCCGATTCCGTTCATCGGCGAGACGCTCGACGCCAACTTGCCGCGCTTCATCACGCAGGGCTTGAACGTGCAGTTCTTCTTTGGCGGCACGTCGCTGTTGATCGTGGTCGGTGTGGCGATGGATACCGTGAACCAGGTCGAGTCGCAGCTGATCATGCGCCACTACGACGGGTTCATGAAGAAGACACGGATCCGGGGACGGCGCGGCTAACGTGGCGCTGAACCTGGTGATGCTTGGCCCGCCCGGAGCGGGTAAGGGCACGCAGGCGGAACGTTTCGCACGCGAACACGGGATCCCCAAGATTTCGACCGGGGACATCCTGCGCGAGGCGGTGCATAGCGATTCCGAGCTGGGCCGGGCCGTCAAGGATCTGATGGCGCGCGGCGAGCTGGTCGGCGATGAGCTGATCATCGGCATCGTCCGCGAGCGGCTGTCGCGGCCGGATGCGATGGCGGGGTTCGTCCTCGACGGGTTTCCGCGGACGGCGACGCAGGCCAAGGCGCTCGACGAGATCACCGCGTCACGCGGTCCGGTGATCTGCGTGGAGATTCAAGTGCCCGACGACGAGCTGGTGCGGCGGGTGCGATCGCGCCGGGTCTGCGAAGACTGCGGCGCGAATGCCGATGCGTTCGAGCACAAGCCGGACCAGGTGCCCGACCTGTGCCAGAACACGGATCGGTGCCGGTCGGTCGGTCCCAAGTGGGTGGCGAGGTCGGATGATTCGGAGTCGATCGTGCGGGAGCGGTTGAAGATCTACTGGCGCGACACGCGGCCGATGATCGACTTCTACAGCTCGCGGCCGACGTTCCGGGCGATCGACGGCAAGCAGACGCCGGAGCAGGTGCGTGAAGCGCTGGTGTCGGCGGTGGCGTCGGCGCTGGGCAAACCGGCGTCGCAGCTGAGGGCGCAGGCCAAGAAGCTGGGTGTGCAGGCGTGAGTATCGTGTGCCGATCGGCGGCGGAGATCGAGAAACTCGCACGCGTCAACGCGCTGGTCGCACGCGTGCTGAAGGAATTGGCGGAAGCGGTGCGGCCGGGCGTGACCACCAAGCAGCTCGACGAGCTTGCCGAGCAGCGCCTCCGGGAAGCGGGTGCGGAGCCGGCGTTCAAGGGCTATCACGGCTACCCGGCGACGATTTGCGCGTCGGTGAACGAGCAAGTGGTCCACGGCATCCCGAACGATCGGCCGTTGATCGAGGGCGACATCGTCTCGATCGACATGGGCGCGAAGCTCGATGGGTTCTTTGGCGATTCCGCCGTGACCGTGCCGGTCGGGCGCGTGACGCCGGAAGCCGAGCGGCTGCTGCAGGTGACGAAGACGGCGCTCGAGCGGGCGGTGGCGACGGTGAAGGCCGGCGCGCGGGTCTCGGACATCGGCGCGGCGGTGCAGGCCTACGTCGAGGCCAACGGATTTTCCGTGGTTCGTGAGTTCGTCGGCCACGGCATCGGGACGTCGTTGCACGAGGAACCGCAGATTCCGAATTACGGAACGGCGGGCCGCGGGCCGCGGCTGCAGGAGGGCATGGCGCTCGCCATCGAGCCGATGGTGAACGCGGGCAAGCCGGCGGTGAAAGTGCTCGGCGACGGCTGGACGGCGGTGACGAAGGATCGCGCCTTGTCGGCGCACTTCGAGCACACCGTGGTGGTGACGGAAGACGGGTGCCGCGTGTTGACGCTGCCCCCCGAAGCGACGGCGTTGAACGAGCGCGTCTCGGCGTAGGCGCGAGCGGCGAGCGAGGCGAAGGTGGACGAACCGCAAGCGGCGCCGGAACGATCCGCGGAAGGCATCGTCCGCGAGCTGTTACCGAGCCAGCTGGTGCGGGTCGAGCTCGACGGCCGGCATACCGTGACGGCGCACCTGGCGAGCCCGGTCGGACGCAATTTCATCCGGGTGATCGTCGGCGATCGCGTGCGGGTGGCGTTGATGCCGAACGATCCCGGGCGGGCGCGGATCGTCGAGAAGCTGTGAGTGGTGAGTTGGGAGTGACTTTATGAAGGTTCGGGCGTCAGTCAAAAAGATTTGCGACAAGTGCAAGATCGTGCGCCGTCGTGGTGTCGTGCGCGTGATTTGCAGCAACCAGAAGCACAAGCAGCGTCAGGGTTAACAGACTATGGCTCGTATTTCAGGCGTCGATCTGCCGCGCACCAAGCGCATCGAGATCGGACTCACGTACATTTACGGCATCGGCCGTCACCGCTCCAACGTCATTCTGACCGCCGCGGGGGTCAGCCCCGACGTGCGGGTCAAGGACCTCACCGAAGACGACGTGCGCAAGATCACGCGCGTCCTCGAGGAGCAGGGCGGCGTCGAGGGCGATCTCCGTAAGGAGATCTCGCTCAACATCAAGCGGCTGATCGAGATCGGCAGCTACCGCGGAGCGCGGCATCGCCGCAACCTGCCGGTGCGCGGACAGCGCACCAAGACGAACGCACGGACGCGAAAAGGCCCGCGCAAGGGCGCGGTCGCCAAGAAGAAGACGGTGTAAGGGATTATGGCCAAAGCAGAGCAGCAGGGCGGCGCGGAAGCGCCAAAGAAAAAGAAGGCGTTCAAGAAGCGCGGCGAAAAGCGCATCGTCCATCACGGCTTCGTGCACGTGCAGGCGTCGTTCAACAACACGCTGATCACGATCACCGATGCCGAGGGTGCGGTGGTGTCGTGGTCGAGCGCCGGCGCGATTGGCTTCAAGGGCTCGCGCAAGGGCACGCCGTTCGCGGCGACGCAGGCCGCGCTCAGCGCGACCAATGCGGCCAAGGCGTTCGGCATGCGCTCGTGCGACGTGCTGGTCAAGGGGCCCGGCTCCGGCCGCGAGTCCGCGATCCGCGCGCTGCAGACCGCCGGTCTCGAAGTGCGATCGATCCGCGACGTCACGCCGATCCCGCACAACGGCTGCCGGCCGCCGAAGCGCCGCCGCGTCTAACTTTAACTGTTGACTGCAGACTGATTGATATATGGCTCGATATAACGGACCCGTTTGCCGCCTGTGCCGCCGCGAGGGCATGAAGCTGTTCCTCAAAGGTGAGCGTTGCTACACCGAGAAATGCGCGATCGAGAAGCGCAACATGCCGCCGGGCCAGCACGGACGTTTGCGCAAGGCCAAGATGGTCGGCTACGGCGTGCAGCTGCGCGAGAAGCAGAAGGTCAAGCGCATTTACGGCGTGCTGGAGGATCAGTTCCGCCGCTACTTCGAACAGGCCGAGCGCACGCGCGGCATCACCGGCGAGACGCTGCTGCAACTGCTCGAGCGTCGTCTCGACAACGCGGTCTACCGCATGGGGCTGGCGACGTCGCGGCCGCAGGCGCGGCAGCTGGTGCGCCACGGCCACTTCCTGGTCAACGGCAAGAAGGTCGACGTGCCGTCGTACTCGCTGAAGTCGGGCGATACCGTGGTGGTGCGGGACAGCAGCCGCCAGAACGCGACCATCCTGCACGCGCAGGAGGAGGTCAAGGGCCGCGGCATCCCCGAATGGATCCAGCCGCAAGGCGAGCTCGGCGGCAAGATCGTCTCGATGCCGACGCGCGAGCAGATCAACCTGCCGGTCCAGGAACAGCTGATCGTCGAGTTGTATTCGAAGTAGAACGCAGCTTTCAGCAATCAGCTTTCAGCTGTCAGCAAATCGCTGAGAGCCGAGAGCCGAAAGCTGAGAGCTGATCGCAGACCGCGCTCCAGCAGCTCTTCAGACCTGCAGCGGGCGAGCGCGGTTCACCTGCAGGTCTGGAGGCGGCGACTGGCTGCCCGTTCGCGAAAGGAACGTGAGATATGTGGAAAGGTTTTCAGCGCCCCAAGCGCCTCGAATTCGAACGCGAGACCCTCACCGATCGGTTCGGCCGCTTCTACGCGCAGCCGTTCGAGCGCGGCTTCGGCACGACGATCGGCAACGCGCTCCGGCGCGTCCTGCTCTCCTCGATCGAGGGCGCGGCGATCACGGCGGTGAAGATTGACGGCGTGCTCCACGAGTTCTCGCCGATCCCCGGCGTGGTCGAGGACGCCACCGACATCATCCTCAACCTCAAGCAGATCCCGCTGAAGATGCACGTCGACTACACCAAGACGCTGTATCTGCGCGTGGAGAAGGCGGGCATCGTCCGCGCGAAGGACATCGAGGCCGATGCCGACATCGAGATCCTCGAGCCCGAGGCGCACATCGCCACGGTAAGCGAGGGCGGCAAGCTCCATATGGAGCTGCGCATGAAGCGCGGCCGCGGCTACGTGTCGGCGGACAAGAACTTCGACGAGGATCTCGGCATCGGCTGGATCCCGATCGACTCGGTCCACTCGCCGGTCAAGAAGGTGAACTACCTCGTCGAGGCGGCGCGCCTCGGCCAGACCACCGACTACGACAAGCTGACGATCGACGTCTGGACCAACGGCTCGGTGACCGCGCGCGACTCGGTGTCGCTGGCCGCCAAGCTGATTCGCGACCACCTGAACATCTTCATCCACCTCGATGAAGACGGCGAGTTGCCCGAGGCGCAGGCGGAGACGCCGCGTGCCGGCGCCGCCAACGAGAACCTCGACAAGAGCGTCGAGGAGCTGGAGCTGTCGGTGCGCTCCTACAACTGCCTGAAGAACGCGAACATCAGGACGATCCGCGAGCTCGTGCAGAAGACCGAGGCCGAGATGCTCAAGACCAAGAACTTCGGCCGCAAGTCGCTGAACGAGATCAAGGAGATCCTCCAGAGCATGGGGCTCGGTCTCGGCATGCGGCTCGATCAGCCGGCCGGCGCGCACCAGGAATAAGACAATGCGTCACAACCTCGGATATCGAAAACTCGGACGGGTGACGGAGCACCGCATCGCGCTGCTCCGGAACCAGGCGGCTGCGCTCATCCGGCACGAGCGGATCGAAACCACGATCCCGAAGGCGAAGGAGCTGCGGCCGTTCGTCGAGCGGCTGATTACCATCGCCAAGCGCGGCGTGGCCGCAGGCGACGCCAACGGCCGCACGCTGGCGGCGCGGCGGCTCGTCGCCGAGGACATCCAGGAC
>DASPNQ010000100.1:0-3235 GCA_035626435.1 Vicinamibacterales bacterium | reverse complement strand
GATCGTGCCGTCGGCGGGATTCGTGATCGAGTTCTAACGCGAATTGCCGAGCTGCGGGTCCGCATGCGCCTCCGTTTGACGTGAGTCGGGCGAAGTAAGAAGATGCCCCCCTCAGGAGGCGCGATGAGGACCATTCTGTTCGCCGCGGTTGCCGCCGTGTTGCTGATGCCGATCGCCCAGCCGGCTCCGACGGCGGCGCAAGGCATCACCAAACAGGCGATCGCATTCAACGTTGTCGAAGCCACGATTCCACAGATGCAGGCGGCGCTCGCGTCCGGGCGGGTGACCTCGCGCGATCTCGTCGCCGCCTACATGTCGCGCATCGCGCAATACGAGGGCACGTTGAATGCGGTGATCAACGTCAACCTCAATGCCTACAACGAAGCGGACGACCTCGATCGCGAGCGCGCGCAGGGCCGCGTGCGCGGTCCGCTGCACGGCATTCCGATCGCGCTGAAAGACAACATCAACACCACCTTCATGCCGACCACGGGCGGCGCGCTCGCGTTTGCCAACTACACGCCGCCCTACGACGCGACGCTCGCGCGCAACCTGCGGAGCGCCGGCGCGATCGTGATCGCCAAGACCGTCCTGACGGAGCTGGCCAATTGGGTGTCCAGCAACATGCCGGCCAACTACAGTGCGCTCGGCGGCTACGGCATGAATCCCTACGATCCGCGGACCGATCCACGCGAGGCGACCAACGACGGCCGGCCGGCGATGGGCACCGGCGGATCGAGCTCCGGCATCGGCACTGCCGCCAACCTGTGGGCCGCCAGCGTCGGCACGGAGACGTCGGGATCGATCCTGAGCCCGTCGAATCAGAACATGCTGGTAGGCATCAAGCCCACCGTCGGCTTGATCAGCCGGTACGGTGTGATTCCGATCACCGCCGATCAGGATACGGCGGGGCCGATGGCGAAGACGGTGGTCGACGCGGCGATCATGCTGGGCGCGATGGTCGGCGCCGATGCCAATGATGTGGCCGGCTCGACGCGCTGTACGGTGCCGCCGAATCGCGACTACGCGCGCGATCTGCGCACGACGGCGCTACGCGGAGCGCGCATCGGCATCCCGCGCGCGAATTACTATTCGCCCACCGTTAACCCGGCGACAGGCGCGACGGTCGGCGGGCTCAACGCGGCGCAGACGGCGGTGATGAACGACGCGATCGCGGTGCTGCAACGCGAAGGCGCCGTGATCGTCGATCCCGCAAACATCCCGAGCATCGTCGACGCGACGCCGGCCAACAACTTCCTTACGTTCGGCGTGTGCTCCGGACTGGCCAACGCCCGCGGTCTGGATACCGCGTGTTCGGTGGTCCTGAAGTACGGCATGAAGCGAGACTTCAACGCGTATCTGCAATCGCTTGGCGCCAGTTCCCCGGTCAAGACGCTGACCGAACTGCGCAATTACAACCTCGCCAATCGCCCTCGCAATGCGATCAAGTACGACCAGGCGCAATTGGACATTTCCGACGAGATGGACCTGGTCCGCGATCGCGCTCGCTGGGAGCAGGATCGCGCCAAGGACATTTTTCTTGCAGCCACGCACGGCATCGACGAGATCGTCGGCGCGCAGCGGCTCGACGCTTTGCTGTTTCCCGGAAGCAGCAGCGCCGGCATCGCGGCAAAAGCCGGCCATCCCACCGTTATCGTTCCGTTTGGAATGATTCCGAACGCGCCGAACCCGGCCTTTCCGGCAGGCTTCAATGCGAAAGACCAGCCGTACGGTGTCAGTTTCACCGGCACCGCGTGCACGGAACCGCGTTTGATCGAGCTGGCCTACGCGTTCGAGCAGGCGACGAGACGCCGCGTGCCGCCGGCCGCGGCGCCGTAATCAGCAGCAGTGCGCCCGCATGCTCAGGCCGCGCGGCCTGAGCGTGATGCGCGGCTCGGGCACCGGGTCGGTGACAGGCGTGAATCGCCAGCGCTGCGCAATCGCCGCGAGCAGCAGGATGGCTTCCGTCCACGCGAACGACTCGCCGATGCAGATGCGCGAGCCGCCGCCAAACGGGAAGTAGGCGTACTTGGGACGCGCCGCCGCTGCCGCGGTCCACGTTCCGTTTTCGTCGAGCCATCGCTGCGGCTCAAACGCGTCGGGGTTGGCCCACCACCGCGGATCGTGGTGGGCAACCCATTGGCTGACGAGCACCAACGAGTCTGGCTCGACGATGAAGCCGCCGATCGTGTGGGGTTCGATCACCTTGCGGCCCATGGTCCAGGCCGGGGGGAACAGTCGCATCGACTCCGCGATGATGGCGCGCGTGTATGCAAGCCTCGGCACGTCGTCGACGGCCGGCACGCGTCCGTTCAGCACGCGCGCCAGCTCCTCATCCAGTTTCTGGACGATCTCGGGATGGCGGCCGAGCAGATGCCAGGTCCACGACATCGCATTCGCCGTCGTTTCGTGACCAGCGAGAAATATCGTCATCGCTTCGTCGCGAATCTGCTCGTCGGTCATCCCCGGCTCGGTTGGATTTTCCGGGTCGCGGGCGGCGAGCAGCATCGACACGAGATCGCCCTGGCCGCCGAGGTGATTTGGCGGTGTCCCATGATGTCCGGCGAGCTGCCGGCGCCGCTCGGCAATGACACGATGAATCACGCGATCGAGACGCTCGCGCGCTTTGCGGACGCGCACGAACACCGGTAGCGGCAGCTTTTCCAGATGTTCGATGCCCGGCAGGAAGGCCGCGCCAAAGCTCTGCACCGCATCCGACAGCGCCTCGCGTACTTCGTCGGTATCGCTCTGCACGTTGCTGGAGAACAGCGTCTCGCCGACAATCGCGAGCGCGAGCGCGCCCATCTCCTCGGTGACGTTGATCGTCGACCCAGCTGTGATCGATTCGCGCCATCGCACGGCGTGCTTCACCATCACCTCGGCGAAGCGTTGCACCTGTTGCCGGTGAAACAACGGCTGGATCGTGCGGCGCTGCCTGAGATGCTGCCTGCCCTCGGACGTCAGCAGTCCGTCGCCGAGCAGGCGTTTCGCGCGCTGGAGCGCCACGCCCTTCTGGAATTTTCGCGCCGACGTGACCAGTACGTCTTCGATCCAGTCAGGATGGCTGACGAGGTAGATCTGCTGCGGCCCGAACGAGAAGTGCGCGATGTCGCCATAAGTTCGATGCAGCTCGGTGAAGAACGCCAGCGGATCGCGGCGAAACTTCAGGAAGTTGGCGCCGGGAAGCCAGGAGGTCGGACCCGGAGCGGCTGCTGGAGCGACGTGTGCCATGCCT
>DASPNQ010000099.1:0-4883 GCA_035626435.1 Vicinamibacterales bacterium | reverse complement strand
AGGGTATCGGCTATGACCCGGCAAAGCTGATTGCCTCCGTACAAGGCAAAGCCGGCATTTGGTAGGACGGCGGCTGATTGCCGGCCGAACCCGCTAAAATATTGCCGTGCGCGCAGCAATCGTCGTGACGCTCGGTCTCCTGATCCTGCCTGTGATGGCGTTGGCGCAGCCGCAAAAGCCCGAGCCGGCCGGCCAGCCGGCGGCAAACGCCATCGCGCGTGGTCTCGGCTACCTGACGAAAGAAGTGATGAAGTGGCAGCCCGGTCAGCCTTGCGCGGTCTGCGGTGAACCGGCTCGCGCGCTGCTCGCGGCCAGCGCGAAGGGGCACGACATTGGTCCCTCGCTCGACGCGATTCTCCAGGTCTTGAAACAGCCGTCCGACTGGGATCGGCATCTGCCGGCTGGCGTAGACAAGCCCCTCGCGCGCATCCAATTCGCTGCGGCGCTTGCGCTCGCCGAGCGCCTCGGCAAGGCCGCTTCCACCGATCTTGAAGCCGCCGCGAAACTGCTCGCCGCCGATCAGCAACCTGACGGCTCGTGGCCGACCGATCAGGCGCATGCGGTCGGGTCGCCCGCCACGTATGGCCCCGTTCTCGCGACCTGGTCGGCGCGCTCGTCTCTGATCAGTTCAGGGATGCAGCCTGATCACTTCACGATCGTTCAGGCCGACCGGTGGATTCGCGGGTTGACCGTCGACAATGTCTTTGACGCCGCCGCCACCGTGCTCGCCCTCGAGCTCTCGAGTGACGTGATGGCCGACAATCTGCCGCCGCGCCGCGTTGGGCATCATCCGCAAGGCGCAGTCGCCGGCCGGCGGATGGGGCCCCGACGCAGCGGCCGCTCCGCAAGTGTTCGACACTGCGCTGGCCGTCCTCGCGTTGGCTTCCCTCGAAGTCGAACCGCGCCTGGCGCGATCCACCTATCGACCGGAGGAATTGAAAGAAGCCATCGCAAACGGCAAGACCTATCTCGTGTCACAGCAGCGACCCGACGGCAGTTGGCCCGAGACTTCACGTCTGAAGAACCAAGATAGCCGCGTGCACGGTACCGCGACCACGGGCTGGGCGTTACTCGCGCTGCTTGCCGGGCAGTAATTCACGAATTTCGCCGATCGCTTACCGCACGACGAACGGCAGCAGCGTCCGTTCAGTGGCGGCAGGCTCTTCGGCGCGATCGAAACTCTCGACCTCGAATGCGCGGCCAACCCGGTTGCCGGCGAGATCTTCGAGCATCGCCAACGCGAACAGATTGTGTTGTCCCGGCTGCCACGCACTCGACGGTGCGAACGACCAGGTCTGTTCGCCGGCGCCGATGGCCATCTGCCCATCGAGCGCCTCGCCATCCGGCGACAACACCCCTAGCGCACGCTGCAGCGATCCCTGATCGAGTGGTTCCGGGAAAATCACGACCAGTGGCCCTGCGGTGCCCGCTGTGGGCGCGGTGATCTTCCACGTTCTCGGATCGAGCGGCTGCGTGTCGGGTGGACCGACGGTGAACGTGCGTCGAAACGGCTCTTTGAGCGGCAGGCCGTTGCCGTCGAGCCATGCAGAGTTGATGACGAAGGTGTAGGACCGCCCGTTGGTCAGGAACCGCCCGGTCGGATCGCCCGGCGCACGGTTAAGCCGACCGGGATTGAAGAACACCGTATATCGCGTGCGGTCGGTATTGAAGAACTCAGGATCGAGCGGCATGAACGGCCCTTCCAGCTCGTTGCCGTCTTCATCAAGCAGGTGAACGTAATCGAGTCCGCCGCGGCTGCCCATCGGCGCAGAAAACTGAATGTGGACACGCAGCTGGTTCTCCGGAATGAGATCGCCGCTCGGGAATACCTGCGTCACCCTGGTGGTAGGTGTGCGATCCGGCGCCGGCAATGACAGTGTCGCCGTTACGGGTTGCGCACCTGGCGCCGTGAATTTCACCAGATAGGGCCGGCCCCGATCCAGCGGGAACATCGGCGTGAAGCGGATGCCGCCGGCGATCACTTCATGCTGGCCGATCATCGCCGGCTGGTCGGTGCCTGCCGACACCTTCACAATCGCAGACCAGGCCTCACGCGAGTCAACCCCGCGAAGAGTGCGCAACAGGTCTTCCGGAACATCGACAATGTCGATGGTCGGGCGGGGTCGTTCGGTATTGAGAACGATACGCGTGGGCGACTGTTTGGCGGCGCCTCCGCCGCAGCCGGGCGCAAGCACAAAAAATGCGGCGATCATCACCGCGCCCTTCGTCGCACGCTTCAGCACATGACTATCGTAACAGCCCCCAACTGCTCACGCACCGCAGACGATCTGTCGAGACCTCGGCACGAAGCTCAGGTACAGGAATAATAGGGGGCCGTTGAATGAGAGATCGGAGGCATTGATGTTTGGAATCGCTCACGCTTTTATCGTCGTGCTCCTGATGGGCACCGCAGCCCTGTTGACCGCGCAAGGTCCGCAACCCGCCGCAACCGCATTCGAACGGCTGAAGGCCATGGAAGGCGAGTGGGTCGATGTCAACGGCGCGTTCGGAACCAAAGGCGCGGTCGTCGCGACCTACAAGGTCTCGAACGCCGGCAACACGGTCATCGAGTCGTTCCCCGTCGGTACACCGCACGAGATGATGACCGTCTACCACCGCGACGGCACCAGTCTGGTGTTGACGCACTATTGCTCGGGCGGCACGCAGCCGCGGATGCGCGCCAAAGACATCACCGGCAACGTGATGGAGTTCGCCTACGACGGCGGCAGCAACATCGACGTCACGAAGACCTCCCACATGCACCACGTACGGTGGGAATTCCTCTCGAACGACGAAGTAAAAGCCGACTGGCATAACTGGTCGAACGGCAGGGACGACGGGCACGTCGGGCGCTTGCACATTCGCCGGAAGCGGTAACGGCAGGAGCGGCCGTAGTACCATCGAGGTCTATGGTCGCTCTCTTATTGCTGACGTTGCTTCAGGCCCAACCGCCCGCGAAGCCCGCGACTCCACCGGCGACGCCGGCTCCGGCGGCGGCGGCGCCCCGGCCGCGTCCGACGAGTTCGACGACAACCGCGCAACTGTTCATCACCGACGGCTCGGGACGCTTCGTCGAAGGCGTCAAGGTCAACGTGATGGGCCCGGTCGATCGCGAAGTCATCAGCCCGGCGGGGAGCGCGACGCGCATCGAAGGTTTGCGCGCCGGCACGTATCGCGTTCGCTTCACTCACGAGAATTTCATTACGTTCGAAAAAGAGCTCACGTGGCGCGCGGGTACCGCCGCACCGGAATTGTCGATCACGCTGAACGCGGCCCCGCCGCCGCCGGCCCCACCACCGCCGTCCCCGGCACCAGTCGTAACCCGTGAACCCGCGGCACCCGTGCTGCCGCCGCCGGGCGCGCCCAAGACGGTCTCGCTGCCCGACTTCATCGAGAAAAATTTCATCAGCGGCCGCGAGCCGCAGAAGGAAAGCCTGATTGGCTGCAGCGGTGTCGGACAGGCGGTGCTGTGGCAGATCCGCGAGCCGTGGAACGGCCGCCAGCACACCGCAGCCGACGGCATGATTTATGTGATCGGCGGCGATGGCCGGTTGCGGCTGGGCGAGCGCGAGTTCACCGTCGCCGCCGGCGCCTTTGCCGTCGTCCCACGCGGCACGACCTACAACTTGTCACGGAGCGGCCGCAATCCGCTGGTCGTGCTCGCCGTGCTCGCCGGCGCGCCCTGCGCGGCTGAATGAGCCGGCCGGCGGCTTTGATACGCTGATTCGCAGAGTCGCATGTCAGAAACGAATACAGCGGCACCGCCGCTGGACTTCATTCGAGAGATTGTCGCCAACGACGTGGCCACCGGGAAAAACGGCGGCCGCGTCGTCACGCGCTTCCCGCCAGAGCCGAACGGGTATCTTCATATCGGTCATGCGAAGGCGATTTGTCTCGACTTCGGCGTCGCCGCGGAATTCGGCGGACACTGCAACCTCCGTTTCGACGACACCAACCCCGTCAAAGAAGACGTCGAGTACGTCGAGTCCATCAAGGACGATGTGCGCTGGTTGGGCTTCGATTGGAACGAGCGCGAGTACTACGCTTCGGATTATTACGAGCGGCTGTATCAATTCGCCGAGGAGCTGATCCGCAAGGGCCTTGCCTACGTCGATTCACTCTCAGCGGACGAGATCCGCCTGCATCGCGGCACGCTGACCGAGCCCGGGAAGGATTCGCCGTATCGCACCCGCAGCATCGACGAGAACCTCGACCTGTTCCGAAGAATGCGCGCCGGCGAGTTTCCAGACGGCGCCCATGTGCTGAGGGCGAAGATCGACATGCGCTCGCCCAACATCACGATGCGCGATCCGGTGCTGTATCGCATCCGGCACGCCGCGCACCACCGCACCGGCGATGCCTGGTGCATCTACCCGATGTACGACTTCGCGCATCCGCTCTCGGACGCGATTGAATCGGTGACGCATTCGCTGTGCACGCTCGAATACGTCGATCACCGGCCGCTGTACGACTGGGTGATCGAGCACGTCGGGACGGCAGCCCGCCCGCGCCAATATGAGTTCGCCCGTCTCAACCTCAATTACACGGTGATGAGCAAGCGCAAGTTGCTGCAGCTCGTGGAACAGCAGCACGTGAGCGGCTGGGACGATCCGCGCATGCCGACGGTGTCTGGGCTGCGCCGGCGCGGCTACACGCCGGAATCGATTCGCGACTTCTGCGCGCGCGTCGGCGTCGCGAAGAAGGAAAACGTCATCGACGTCGGGCTGCTCGAGCACTGCGTGCGTGAGGATCTCAATCGCCGCGCCCCGCGCGCGATGGCGGTGCTGCGGCCGGTCAAGCTCGTGTTGACGAATTATCCCGAAGGCCAGTCCGAGGACTTTGAAATCGCCAACCATCCCGACAACGCCGCGCTCGGATCGCGT
>DASPNQ010000098.1:0-18532 GCA_035626435.1 Vicinamibacterales bacterium | reverse complement strand
CGAGCGCTTTCATGCGCACCAGGTCGATGACGCCCTTGAAGCGGTCCTCGGCGCCGATCGGCAGCTGAATGGCGACCGGATTGCTCTGCAGCTTGGTTTCGAACTGCGCCAGCGTTTCCTTGAAGTCGGCGCCGATGCGGTCCATCTTGTTGATGAAGCAGATGCGCGGGACGCGGTACTTGTCGGCCTGCCGCCACACGGTCTCGGATTGCGGCTCGACGCCGGATACGGCGTCGAACACCGCGACGGCGCCGTCGAGGACGCGCAGCGAGCGCTCGACTTCGACGGTGAAGTCGACGTGGCCAGGGGTATCGATGATGTTGACCCGGTGATCGCGCCAGAAACACGTCGTCGCGGCCGAGGTGATGGTGATGCCGCGCTCCTGCTCCTGCTCCATCCAGTCCATGACGGCCGTACCCTCGTGGACCTCACCGATCTTGTAGGTGATGCCGGTGTAGAAGAGGATGCGTTCGGTCGTCGTGGTCTTGCCGGCATCGATGTGAGCCATGATGCCGATGTTCCGCGTCCGGTCTAGTGGTGCCTGTCTTGCCATCTCAGCTTTCAGCTCTCAGCGATCAGCTTTCAGCGATCACGAAAATTCAAAAAAATCGAAACGTTGGCTTTAGCTGACAGCCGAAAGCTGACAGCTGAAAGCTATTACCACCGATAGTGCGCGAACGCCTTGTTCGCTTCAGCCATGCGGTGCGTGTCTTCACGCTTCTTGACAGCGCCGCCGCGCAGGTTGGCCGCGTCGAGCAGCTCGTTGGCCAGCTTCTCCTGCATCGTCTTGCCGTCGCCACGGGCGCGGGCGAAGCCGACCAGCCACCGAATGCTCAGCGACAAACGCCGATTGGGATTCACTTCGATCGGCACCTGGTAGTTCGAGCCGCCGACGCGGCGCGACTTCACCTCGAGCGCCGGCTTGACGTTGTCGACCGCCTTCTTGAAGACCTTGAGCGGATCGTCGCCGGAGCGCTCTTTGATCAGGTCGAAGCTCTGATAGAGGATGCGCTCCGCGGTGGACCGCTTGCCCTCGCTCATGATCGTGTTGATGAACTTGGTCACCAGCGGGCTCTGATAGAGCGCGTCCGGCACCAGTTCACGTTTCGGGATTTCTCGTCTACGCGGCATATCTCAGCTCTCAGCTTTCAGCTATCAGCCTTCAAACGAACTAGGCCTTCGGACGCTTGGCGCCGTACTTCGAACGACCCTGCTTGCGACCCTGGACGCCGACCGCGTCGAGCGTGCCGCGCACGACGTGGTAGCGAACGCCCGGCAGATCCTTGACGCGGCCGCCGCGAATCAGCACCAGCGAGTGCTCCTGCAGGTTGTGGCCGACACCTGGGATGTAGGTCGTGACTTCGATCTTGTTGGTCAGGCGGACACGCGCCACCTTCCGAAGTGCCGAGTTCGGCTTCTTCGGGGTCTGGGTGAACACGCGCACGCAGACGCCGCGCTTTTGCGGGCTGTTCTGCAACGCCGGTGACTTGGTCTTCCACTCGACCTTCTGGCGTCCTTTACGGACCAGCTGACTAATCGTCGGCACGAGCACTCCATCGCACGCTTACGGACGTCTCCGTCGCGCGCAATCAAACGAAAAACACCCACGCCCTGTTTGGCAGCAAACGAGCGGTTTGCCGCCGCGACAGGCGCGTGGTGTTCCAGACCTAAAAGCCGGGCATCGATGGATGCGGGGCTTGGCGTCCGAAACTGAAAAACCCTACTGAATGTGTTGTTTTCGGCCTCGGCGGACGCTCGAAGACTCCCTCTGCCTTACGACCTTGCGGGCCGCCGGACGGGATTCAACTCAGGCGCGTCACGAAGCAAATGAACCTAGATAGGGTGTCCTAGGCCCACGAGAACCTGACGAATATAGCACGCGCGAGGAAAATCGCGCAAGTTACCCCTATACTTTGCGGCATGAAACGCGGCCGTTTTCTCACGATTGCATCAGCCTGTTTGATGCTGCCCGGCGGGGTGGCGGCACAAGCCCCAACCCCGACCATAGTGGAAAGCCCCAACGTCAAGGTCCTCACCGGCCTGTATGCGCAGCAATTTCAGGAGGAAATGAACCTGATTGTCCAGGGCCTGGGCGTCACCTGTAATACGTGTCACGCGCGCGGCAATTTTGCCAGCGAGGAAAAGCCGCTGAAGCAGAAGGCGCGGCAGATGCTCGCCATGACGAAAGCGCTCAACACGCAGTACTTCCCGGACTACAAACCGAAAGAGGGTGAATCCGTCCTCGGCAGGGTCACCTGCTATACCTGCCATAAGGGCGAGCAGACACCGAAGCACGCGGTGGGCCAATGACCGCTCGCGCGATCGTCCTCCTGGTGCTCGGCACCGTCTGCCTTCAGCCTCCGGCCTTCGGCCAAGGCACGAAAAAGCTGTTGTTCCTCACGCACGCCGCGCTCTACAAACACACGAGCCTTGGACCCGCCGAAAAGGCGGTGATCGAGCTCGGCAAGGCCGGCGGCTACGACGTGACGACGGTTGAAGGCTACAAGCAGGATTCGAAGCAGCTTGATTTCACGTTTCTCACGCCCGAATACCTGGCGCAGTTCGATGGCGTCATGATGATGACCAACGGTAACCTGCCGTTCACCGACGCCCAGAAAGCGATGCTGCTGAACTTCGTTCGCAGCGGTAAAGGCTTCATCGGCGCGCACTGCGCGTCGCTCACCTTCTATAACTATCCGGAGTTCGGCGAGATGCTCGGCGGGTATTTCCAGCGCAACCTGCCGCAAGGCACCATCGCGGTGCTGAAGGTCGAAGACAGTACACATCCCGCGACGAAAATGCTTGGAACGAGCTGGCCGCTCGTGGACGAGTTTTATGTCTTCGGCTCCGCACCGTGGGATCCATCAAGGCCGAACGAGAACATCGACACGCTGTTCAAGAACAAGATTCCGATGGGATTCTCGCGCGACCGCGTCCGCGTCCTGCTCAGCCTGGACACCGAGGCGATGGATATGAGCAAGCAGCCGCATCTGGTCAAAGGCGGCGATTATCCGCAGGCCTGGGTCCGCGAGTACGGCAAAGGACGCTCGTTTTATACCTCGCTGGGGCATCGCGACGACATCTGGAGCAACGACCCGGTGTTCCGTGCCCACATCAACGGCGGCATCCGATGGGCACTCGGTCTCGAGCAGTAGCGGCGCTGCTCGCCGCCGTCTGCCTGCACGACTCGACGCCGTTCGGGATGACGCCGGGCCATTCGAATGCACAGGCGGTTCCGGGCTCTCGGCGCCCGGCTCCCGGTTTGCCGCTCCCGGCTCCCGGTTCCCCGCTTCCGGCTCCCGGTTTCCATCACCTCCACCTCAACTCGATCAACCCCGACGCCGCAATCGACTTCTACACCAAGGCGTTTCCGTCCACGTCGCCAACGACGTTTGAGGGCCAGCCCGCGCTTGCTTCGCCAAACAACGTGCTGGTGCTGTTCAACAAAGTAGCGACGCCGCCGCCGACCCAACCGCGCACGGCATTCTGGCATTTCGGATGGCACGTCACCGACGTGCGTGCGGCCCTCGAGCGTTTCCTCAAACTGAACTTCCCACTGCTGCCCCTCTATACCGGTTTGCCCTTGGTAGCCTCCGCGACGGAGGGCGAGGGCACACGCACGGTTTTTATCAGCAGCGACACGTATCCCGGCATGGGAGGCGTGCTCGGCCTCACACGCACGCAACTCGAAGAGGCGAGAAAAAACGGCATTAAGCCGACCGGCGGCGCGGGTTTCGCCTATCTCCGCGGCCCCGACGACGCCATCGTCGAGTATCAGGGCAATATGCCGGTTGAGCGTTTCAACCATGTGCACATGTACCAGGACCAGCCGTTCTGCGCGGCGCTGTGGTACCAGCGGCATTTGCACGTCGCGGTCCCCGCCCCGCGCGGCGGAGTCACGCCGCGCACCGAAAGCAATTGCCGCGTCGAGCGCGGCCCGGACAAGACGCTGCCCGCACTCGAGTGGGACGGCATGTACCGCACGCCCGCTGTTCAGACGACGATCTTCGGCGACGTGTCGCTGTTCTTTTACATGAACCAGGGCAACACGCCGGCGCCGTCGACGCGCGGGCACCTGATGGATCACATCGCGCTGGGCGTCGCCGATCTCGATGCGTGGGCAGCGAAGTTGAAGGGCGAAGGCGTGACGTTTCTTCGTGACGTTTACACCGTAAATGATTCTGCGCCTTCTGCGGCCCTGGGTGTGCCTTCTGCGGCCCTGGGTGCGCCTTCTGCGGCCGTGCGCGCATTCATGATCGAAGGCCCGAGCAAGGAAGCGATTGAAATCGTCGAAGTGAAGCCACGGTGAGCGCGATCGTCACCATCGATGCTCCACCTGCGGCGGAGTGGCCCTTCCGGCACCCGTTGTGTCCGCCGCTGCCCGACGGCCCCGTCATCCTTCGTGCGGGTCGCGGCGCCGATGCGACGGCCAACGCGCAGAAGGGCGTGCAACTCGTGACGACCCAGCAACCATATCTCGATGCCGAATGGGCGGCGGCGCTGGCGCGCCACGGCCAGGCGCGCATGGTGTTCGATGAGGACCGGCCGTCAGACACGATCACGCATCCGTTGGCCATTGCATTCCGAGTCGAGGATGCCGCCGATCGGCTCGCGCGATGCGTCGACTTTCTGCGACGCGGCCGGACGGCGCCAGCGCTGGTTGCGACGGCAAGCGCCTGCATGGAAGTGAATGACCTGGATGCGGCAGCGCGCGATCTCGACGACGCGATTGCGCTGGCACCGGACTGGGCGGCGGCACATTACGAACGCGGCAAACTATGGCTCCGCCGCGACGACATGACGCAGGCAAGCGAATGCTTCCAGCGCGCAGCCGACCTGCTGCCATCGTTCGCGCCGGCATGGGCGAATCTCGGCGGCACGCTTGGCGAGCTCGATCGACCGGAGGAGGCGCTGGCCGCTTTCGAGAAGGCGCTCTCGCTCGATCCTGACAGTCCACAAGCCCTCAACAACGTCGGCGTGGTCCGCCGCGAGCTCGGCCGTTTGGCGGAGTCCGAGGCGGCGTTCCGGCAGGTCATCGCGCTCACGCCGGACATGGCCTTTGGCCATTACAATCTCGGGCATACACTGTTTTTGCAGGGCCGGTTCCAGGCGGCGCTGTCCGCCTATGCCGAAGGGCAAGCCCGGGACCCGGAGAAGAATCCGGTTCAGGCGTCGCGACTCGCGCTGTGCAGGGTCGCCACCGGCGATGCGGCGGGTGCCTTACGCGAGTTGCAGCGTGCGACGACGAACTTGCCGCGGGAATACCGGCAGCAGCTGCTCCGTGACACCAGCGCAATTCTATGGGCGCTGGTCACGCAGCATCCGGACCTGCAGGGGTGGCAACCGCTCCACGACTGGCTGACGAAGGAACTCACGGCATGAAAGGTCCGATAGACCTACCGGTGCGGAGATGAAGAGGGATTTCTTCAACGATCGTGGCATGCGCCTCGCCGCGGGCCTCGCCGTTGTCGTGGCCATCCCGATGGCGGTGTTGTTCTACTTTCAGTTCAAGTCGCTGCACGACATTGAAACGACGTCGGCCGTCGTGTTGCGGCAGTTGAGCAGCGAGACCGCTGATTCGCTGACCCGATCGATCGAAGACTATTTGAAGCGGCCGCACATCAGCGTGCTGCTGCGCATCACGCAGGCGCGCACCGAACCGCTCGATTTGGCGTTCATCGAGCCGGTGCTGAACGACGCGCTCGTCGAAAGCCCATTTGTCGAGTCCTTCTTCATCTGGACCGAGCGCGGACCGCAATCCAACCGGTGGCTGGTGTTCGATCGCGACAGCAAACAGGCGACGTCGGACGCCATCGAGCAGCGGTTCCGCGTCGACACGATCCACGGCCCTAAGCTGCTGGGCCGCCTGCAGGAGCTCGTCGAAACACGCCGCGCCATCGTCGCGTTCACGGAAGAGATCAACGGCCGGCCGCATTACGTGCAGGCGCAGCTGCGATTCGAGGGGCCGGCGCGCGAGCGGATGACCAGCGTCATCGGTTTCGCCGTCGATGCCGAAAAGCTGCGCACGCAGTTCATCCCCGCGGTGCTGCGCGACTGGCTGGCTAGCGTGCAGCATCCGTCGGGGTTTCCACGGCTCGAGACCGAGGTGCTGGACGAACAGGGTCAACACATCTTCGCGTCGCATCCTGGACGCGACGAAGAACATTTCCTGCCGGTCGACGAGCGCAGCTTCGCGATCATCTTCTTCGACAAGGAACTGCTCGAATTCGCGGCGCCCTACGAGCAGCACCGCGAGATCTGGGGCTTGCGCACCAGCTACGGGCCGCAACCCATCTCCGAGATCGTCAGCGCCAGCACGCGGCCTCAGCAGGCATTGATGATTGTGCTGGCCGTCGCGATGGCCCTCGGCGTGTTTCTGGTGGCGGGTGCGGCCGCACGCGAAGTGCGTGTCGCCGAGCTGAAGTCGAACTTCGTCGCATCGGTGTCTCACGACCTCAAGACGCCGCTCGCGCTGATCCAGCTGTTCGCTGAGACCCTGGAGCTTGGCCGCGTTCGCACCCCGGAGCGCGCGCAGGAGTATTACCGCATCATCAACGGCGAGTCGAAGAAGCTGACGCGGCTGATTGAAAACATTCTCGACTTCTCCCGCATGGAAGCGGGTCTGCGGCCGTACCGGATGGAACCGGCCGACTTGAGCGAATCCGTCAGGAAGGTGCTGGCGCGGATGAACACGCAGTTCGAGCAGGGCCACTTCACGGTCTCGACGACGATCGAGCCGGACCTGCCGCGCATTCTCGCCGACGAGGGCGCTGCCGAACAGGCGATTGAGAACTTGCTCGCGAATGCGATGAAGTATTCCGGTGAAGCGCGGGAAATCGAAGTCGAAGCCCGGCGCGTCAACCGCCACATCGTCGTCAGCGTGACCGATCACGGCATCGGCATCTCGCGGCGCGAGCAGGGCCGCATCTTCCGCAAGTTTTACCGCGTGCAGCGCGAGCTCGGCGGCGGGCCGCAAGGCACCGGCCTCGGCCTGGCGATCGTCGACCATACGATGCGCGGCCACGGCGGCTTCGTCCGCGTGGACAGCGAGCCCGAACAGGGCAGCACGTTCTCGCTGCACTTCCCGATTCCAAGTGAAAATGCGTTCCACGGAACGTTGGCCGAATCGACTCGATGAGCCGGCACAGAAAGCGCGGATAGATGAAACGGATTCTCGTAATCGAGGACGAGCCGCAAATGCGGCTGGGACTTCGCGACAACCTGGAGCTCGAGGGCTACGAGGTCGAGACGGCGGCCGACGGCGACGAGGGCCTGCAGAAAGCGGCCAGCTTCAACCCGGACCTGGTGATCCTTGACGTGATGCTGCCGAAGAAGAACGGCTTCGACGTCTGCCGCGACTTGCGCAGCCGCTCGAACTCGACGCCGATCGTGATGCTGACGGCGCGGTCCGCGGAAACCGACAAGGTGCTGGGCCTCGAGCTCGGCGCTGACGACTACGTCACCAAGCCGTTCTCGATCACCGAGCTGCTCGCGCGCGTCCGCGCCGTCCTGCGCCGCAGCGGCCAGCAGAAACCGACCGCCGACGCGGTCCGCATCGGCGACATCGAGATCGACTTCAAGCTGCACCAGGCGCGCCGCGGCAAGCAGCGAATTGAGTTCACCGCGCGCGAGTTCGACCTGCTCCGTTATTTCGTCCAGCACACCGGACAAGTGGTGACGCGCGAGCAGATTCTCAACGAGGTGTGGGGCTACGAGGAATTCCCGACGACGCGGACGATCGACAACTTTGTCGCGAAACTCCGGCAGAAGATCGAAAAATCACCGCACGCGCCAGAGCACATCCTCACCATTCACGGATCGGGCTACAAGTTCGTCGGCTGACGTTTCATCGGACAAACTGCGCTAACGCCCGGATTCGGTAGTGGCCGCGGCGACCGAATCAACCAGTAGCGCGCTCGGCAGCGGGCCGACCCGCGCTTCTGCCTTCCATGCGCACGATCTGCGTTGGCGCGCGCGTGCCCGGACCCACGTCCCATCTCTGAAAACTGCGACATCCGTGCACCAATCGAGCTAGAATCACGGCCCAGATGGAACCCAAAAATATTCTGATCGCTTTGCTGATCGTGATCGCGATTGCGTATCACGTGTTCTGGTACGTCACCGAACGCGCGCGCCGCGACCGTCAGACGGGCACTCTCAAGCCCAAGCCTGTCGCACTTGGCGCGGCGTTCATTGCCAACTTCTTCGACACGCTCGGCATCGGCTCCTATGCGACGACGACCTCGATGTCCAAGCTGTGGCACATCATGCCGGATGAAAAGATCCCGGGCACGCTCAACGTCGGTTACGTGATGGCCACGGTCGTTCAGGCGGTGATCTTCATGACGATCATCGAAGTCGATTTCGTGACCCTGGTGAGCATCATCGGCGCCGCCGTGCTCGGCGCATTCCTGGGCGCCGGCGTCGTTTCAGGATTTTCGCGGCGCCAGGTGCAGATTGGGATGGGCAGCGCGCTGCTGGTCGCCTCGGCGCTGATGGTGCTGTCGATGTCGGGTCAGGGGCCGGCGCCTGGCGAGGCGCTCGGCCTGACCGGCGCCAAACTGGCGATCGCGGTCGGGATTTCGTTCGTGCTCGGCGCGCTGATGATGCTGGGCATCGGCTTCTACGGCCCGTGCCTCATCATGATTAGCCTGCTCGGGATGGACCCGCGCGTGTCGTACCCGATCATGATGGGTGCCTGTGCGTTCCTGATGCCGTCGGGCAGCGTTCAGTTCATTCGGAAAGGCAGCTACGACCTGCGAACCGCGATCGCATTTCTGATCGCCGGGCCGCTGGCCGTGCTGCTGGCCGCGCCCCTGGTCGATCGCATTCCACTGCTGTATTTGAGATTCCTGGTGCTCGCGGTGGTGCTGTATACCGCGATCAGGATGTTGACGTCCGCTGCACAGGAAAAGGCCGCCGCTCGCGCGACGGCCTGACCTGACCCCTCCCTGTTACTCCGCGATGCCGATCGTCGCGCTGGCGGGCGCGCCGGCCGCATAGCCGGTCCCGTCGACGACGGTAACCGTCACGGTCTCGGCGGCGTCTGCGACGGCGTCCGCCTTCGCAACGATTTGGAGATCCGCGGTTGCCGAGCCGGCCGCAAAGGTCACCGTCAGCGACACTTCGTCGTAATCGACGCCGTTGGTGGCCGTGCCGGTCACCGCGATCGTGATCACGAGTTCTGATGCCGTGTCACCCGAACGGATGAAGTGGAACAGCGCCGGGTCGGCGGCAGCGCCCTCGACCGCCGTCGCGTCCGTCGCCACCACTGACACCAAGGCGCCGGGCACTGTCGGGTCGTCGTCATCCTCATCGTCGTCATCATCATCATCACCGACGGGATCCTGTAATTTGATCTCCGCGGCTTCGAGCGTTGTCGTGGAACCATCGACGATGCGCGTCGCGCGAACGTGCACGCGGTCGCCGACCTGAAGGTCGCCGAGCGCCTTGACGACATCTTCCTGTCGAATCACCGTGGACCCGGTGACCTTCACGGTTTGCCCACGTACCACCACTGTGTCGGCGCCGATGGAGGCAATCAGGCCCTCGATCTCGACCTTGCTGCGACCGACTGGCTTCGGCGGCGTCGTGTTCGATGGGGGCGTGACGTTGGACGACGGAGACTGTGTCGATGGCCCGGTAGGGGGCTTATTACCGTTGCCGTTGCCGTTGCCGTTGCCGTTGCCGCCGCCGTTATTACCGGCGTTGCCATTGCCATTGCCGCCGGCGTTGGAGTTGCCACCGCCAGCAGACGCGTCGGCGCCACCGCCGCTGTTGCCACCTCCGTTGCCGCCGCCGTTGTTCCCGGCGTTGCCGTTGCCATTGCCGCCGGCGTTGGAGTTGCCACCACCAGCAGACGCGTCGGCGCCACCGCCGCTGTTGCCACCTCCGTTGCCGCCGCCGTTGTTACCGGCGTTACCATTGCCGTTGCCGCCGCCAGTGTTACCGGCGTTGCCGTTCCCGCCGCCGCTGTCGCCATTGCCGTTGCCGGGATTGGCCGGTTTAGCCGTCGCTCCCGACACACCGTCGCCGGCAGCAAGGTCCGTGGAAGCCACCACCGCCGATGGAGCTGTTGGATTGAGAGATGACTTTGTTGAATCAGAACACGCGCCACTAAACAGCGCGCCGCCGACGAGACCGCACACGGCGGCCAGCTTCCAGTTATGCATTGCTGAATTATCCAAACGGGGTTAGAGCGAGACTAACTGTACCTAACAACACGGCGCCCGACGACAACATTGTGTCGGGCGCCGCAGCGTACAATTACGGTCGAGGCGGATTCGTCTAACCGGCAATCGTGATGGTGGCGTTCGACGGGGAGCCCGCGTCGTAGCCGGTGCCGTCCACGATCGTGAGAATGACCGTTTCGGATCCTTCGGACGTCGCATCCGCGAGCGGCACGATCACCAGCGGTGCGGTCGCCTGCCCGGCGGCGAACGTCACCGTCACCGGCACATTCTGAAAGTCCGTGCCGTTGGTCGCGGTGCCGGTCAGTGTAATCGTGACCGTCAGCGACGAGGTCGTCGCACCAGATCGCGTCAACAGAAATACGCCGACATCCGGACCCGTTTCCGACGCGCTGGCGTCGGATGCGGTCACCGAGACGAGCGTCGCCGGGGTGGACCCGTCATCATCATCGTCGTCGCCGTCGCCGCCGCCGAATTCGGAATTCTGTAACAGGATTTGACTGCACTCGATCGTCGTGACCGGCAGTCGCACCCGTGCCGGTAGTGGTGCGCTGTCCCTTGATGTGCACGAGGTCGCCGACTTTGAGATCGCCGAATTCAAAGAAGCGATTGCCGTGTCGGATCGTGCACGTCGAGGGCACGGTCACGACCTGACCGCGCACCGTGACGGAATCGCCACTGGCTGCCGAAATCGGTCCTTGAATCTCCACCTTGCGAGTGGTCGTCGGGGTCGTGTTCGTGGGGGTCGTGTTCGAAGGCGTCTGCTGTCGCGGCGGAACCTCAGGCGGACGGCCATTGCCGTTGCCACCGTCATTGGCGTTGCCATTGCCGCCACCGCTGTTGCCATTGCCGCCGCCGTTATTGCCTTTGCCCCCGCCGTTGCTGCCACCGCCGTTGCCGTTGCCGTTCTTCGGGCCGGCGGTCGGCGAAAACACGCCGTCGCCGGCGTCCTGGTTCTGCGTCGCTTCGGCGACTGCCGCCGACGGCGCAACGGGGTTGAAAGAGGATTTCGATTCGCCGCATGCGGCTGTTGCGACCGCGCTTGCGACAAGCATTGTCCAGAGTGCTTTTGCAGTATTCATTGCATCTCCCGGCGCGGCTCGACTGCAATGGATGTTCCAGTTGAACGGTCGCCGAAAAATGCAATGACCGAGGGGGGGACCTACACGATTTCGTACGTGGTCAACAATTTTGAAACCAAAATGCGTCAGCCGGCGCCCGTGCCGCGGAGACCGCGCGCCTTTTTTTCATGCCCGGTGTAAGAAGTTCCGGCGGTTATTTCTTGCGGGTTTTTCCGAGCGCTTCCTCGCGACGCGCCCCGGCGAGAATGCCCTCCATGGCGTAGTTGCCTTCGTGGCACGCGTACTCGTAGATCTGACCGTCCGCTTTCTTCAATCGGATCATGAACGTGTAAGGTTTCGTCCACGTTGCGGGATCCTCGACGGTGACCTGCCAGTTGATGAAGTCCTCGCTCACCCGCGTGTACCGCTCCGTGAGCTTGACGTCCGGCGTGGACCCCTGAAAGCCGTTCTGATAGTTCGTGGTCTCGACGACGAGCGTGTCGCCTTCCCAGCGGCCACGCGGATCGCCGTGCAGCTGTCGCAGTTTGCGTGTGAGGTGCGGCTTGTTGGTCAGCGGCACCACCCGCGCATCGTGAATCATTTCCTGCAGCAGTACGACGGTGTCGGGCGACTGAATGATCTGCGTGTAGCTGTTGTAATTCGACTGCGTGCGAGGCGCACCGTACGAGATGCAGCGCTCGGTCAATGGACGGTCTTCCGGTCCGTCCGCCGGTCCCCTGGTGCGCGGTCGCGCCGCCGCGGCGGCGCGCCGCGCCTGCGCCTCCGCGGTGAGTGGCGGAAACTGACCGTCAGGCGGATCGATGATCAACGAGGTGCGATGATCCCATTCCCGATCGGCCATCCAGAACTGGTTGTAGTTGCCCGTGCTGGGGTCGTACGAGGTCTGCTTGTATTCGCCCTTCTCCTTGGCGTCGAGGAGTTGTTGAATCAGGTTGCCGAAAATGGCATCACCGCCGTCGTCCACTGACTGCGCGGCGAGCTGCTTGAGCTCGGTGAGCTCCGCGTCGGTCATCAGGGCCTTGTCCTTCCACTGACGCGGGCGGACCATCGGCGTCACGCTGTTGTTGCCCCAGACGCCCTGCAAGTCGGGCTGACCGCTCGCCAGGCGTGGAATCTTGTAGCTGGGATCGGCGCCATAGGCGGCGGGCGATTGCGCCCGCAGCAAGTCGAACGCGGCGATGACAGCGACGGCGAGAAGAGCCAGAGCGAGAGGGTGTCTCCGCATGCGGCGTAGTTTCGCTCAACACCCGCGCGGCGTCCAGTCTGCAGCCGAGGCGGCACTCAACGGCGCGAATTGTGCAGCTGGGACACCCATGACCGCACTCACCTGTCTTACCGTCGCAATATTGGCTGTCGGCGCGGTGGTTCCCCACACGAATGTGGCAGCACAAAGCCCAACCGCACCCTCCGCGGCTGAGGCGGCCGCGATCCGGCAGTTCAATGACGCAGTGACGAAGTACCTGAAACTGCGCCGCGGCCTCACCGGCGAAATTGCCGGGCCAAAGGCCAACTCCACATCGTCCCAGCTCACGACGGCGAGTGACAACCTTGCCATCGCGATCCAGCGGGCCCGCCCCGACGCGCGGCCCGGGACGATCTTCGTGGCGCCCGCGAACCCGGTGTTGAAAAAGCGCATTCGTGACGCCGTCGTGCAAGGCAGCCTCGCCGCGACCCTTGCCGATATCGACGACGAACGGGCCACGATCCTCGAGCCCAAGATCCACTTGCGCCTGCCGGCGGCGTCGCAGATGGCCACCATGCCGCCCGCGCTCCTGGCCGCCCTGCCGCGTTTGCCGAAAGAGCTCGAATACCGGATTATCGGCCACTACCTTGTGCTGCGAGACGTCGATGCGGCCATCGTCATCGACTACATGCCGGCGGCGGTGCCCAGATAACGCGCGGCGCATCCAGTTGAGTTATCCTCCTGCGCACGGGGGATTACCTGGATGGGGATGAAGAAGTGGGTTCTCGGCGCCGTGTTTGCGGGCGCTGCCACAGTACCGGTCGTTGCGCATCATGCCTTCTCCGCCGAGTTCGACGCGAATGCGCCAGTCACCTTGCGGGGCCCGATCGTCAAGGTCGAATGGATAAACCCGCATGCGTGGATTCACATGGAGACCAAGGCGGCCAATGGCAAGCCCGAAATCTGGATGGTGGAGGGCGGCACGCCTAACACCTTGCAGCGCAACGGCGTCACGCGCGACTCGGTCAAAGTCGGCACGGTCATCGTCGTGTCGGGCTATCGCGCCAAGGATGGCCGGATGCGCGCCAACGGGCGCGACATCACCTTCCCTGACGGGCGGACGTTGTTCATGGGATCGTCGGGCACCGGGGCGCCGCGCGACGGCAAAGATCCCAACGAGCGTCCGAAACCAAAGGGCCGCTGATGCGCATCGCGATCCTGGCGCCGCTCGCGGCGATCTCGGTGATCCTCGCGTGCAGCGACACCCGGCAAGACGCGTATCGCGCGCCTCGGACGCCTGACGGCACGCCGGATCTCAGCGGTATCTGGCAGGCGCTCAATACCGCCAACTGGGACCTCGAGCCGCACGAGGCGCGGATGGGTCCGGTCGTCGCCTTAGCGGCGGCATTCAGCGTCCCTCCCGGCCTGGGCGTTGTCGAGGGCGAGGAGATTCCCTACCTGCCGGCGGCGCTCGAGAAACGCAACGCGAATCGCGCCGACTGGATGAAGCTCGATCCGGAAATCAAGTGCTTCATGCCCGGCATTCCTCGCGCGACCTACATGCCGTACCCGTTTCAGATCGTGCAGTCGAAAGACAACATCCTGTTCACCTACGAGTACGCGAGCGCCAGCCGCGTCGTGCGCATGAACAGCCAGGAAAAAAGCCCGGCGCCCGCGTGGATGGGATGGTCGATCGGCCGATGGGACGGCGAATCACTCGTCATCGACGTCACCGACCAGGTGCCGGACACCTGGTTCGACCGGTCCGGCAACTGGCATTCCGATGCCTTGAAGGTGACGGAGCGCTACACCGCAATCGATGCGAATACGCTCGACTACGAAGCGACGATCGAGGATCCCAACGTGTTTTCCAGGCCCTGGAAAATCAAGATGCCGCTGTACCGCAGGCGCGAACCCAACATGCAGTTGCTCGAGTACAAGTGCGTGCCGTTCGCGGAGGAGCTGATGTACGGGCACCTGCGGAAGAAACCGTGACTCCGGCGCGATGGCCCTGCTGCGAATCGAACGGCTGCCGCGGGTATTGCCGCTGTCGGCTCAGCGAGTCGTAATGATCCGAAGCGTGCGCTCGCGATATTGCGACGGATTGACGTTCCGGACGAGGCTCGCGTGCCGTCGACCACCAGTGAGCGTGATCACCTCGATATCGATCGCGCCCGCCCACGCATGGCTGATGCCGAGGTGCGCGGGTATCTCGTTCTGCGAGCAATAACCGCTCCCCGAATCGATCAGGGCGGCAGCCAGCAGTTGGCGGGTGCCGGCGCGATAGGCCCGGACTTCGCTGCCGGCGCGGGTGCGCCGGGCGTTGGGATCCACCACGTCCACGGCAATCGATCGACCGCGTGACGGCGCGGTGTTGCGGTACAGCGGGTGCCCGCCGCCCTCCGGATCGTTGTTGGTGAGCGCGAGATCGAGCCGGCCATCGCGATCGAAATCGGCGAACTGCACACCATGCGTCGCGTCGCTGCGGAGGATCACATCGGGCAATGCTTCGGTAAAGCGTGCGCCGTTGATGAACAGCGCGTCGCGATACAGTGGCTGACCGGCGATGAAATTCCCGACGTACAGGTCTGGCAGGCCGTCGTTGTCGAGATCGCCCCATGCAGCGGTCACGCCGTGGCCGTGCAACTCGATACCGCGCTCCGCCGCGACGTCGACGAAGGTGCTGCCGTCGTTTCGGAACAGGGCGCTCGGCCCGTAATTCGCAACGAATAAATCGAAGTCGCCGTCGCGATCGTAGTCGGCAACCGCCGGCCCGACGCCGCCGTCGGCCGGCGGGCGCGGCACTCCGGAGACACCAAAAGCGGCCGCCACGTCCTCGAATATGCCGGCGGTCTGCCGATAAAGGCCGTTGGCATCGCCTTCCTGATTCGCCGTAAAGACGTCAAGGTCGCCGTCGCGATCGAAGTCCCACCAGACCGCGCCGACAGTCTTGCGCGGGTCGCCGATACCGGCTGCGTGCGTGACGTCGACAAACCGCCCGCGCTCGTTCCGTAGTAACCGGTTCGGCCCGTCCCTGAATGCTGCGAATAGATCGAGATCGCCGTCGCCGTCGTAGTCGATCCATGAGGGCTGACGGGCGACCCCGCTGAGCGCGACCCCGATGGCCGCCGCCACGTCGACGAATCGCGCACCGCGGCCTTCGTTTCGATAGACCTTTGAGGGCACTTTCGGGTCCGCGAAACCAAGATAGAGATCGGCGTCGCCGTCCGCATCGAAGTCGCCCCACGCCGCCGCGCGGGTCTCGACCTCGTCGATTAGACCGACCTCACGCGCAACGTCGTGAAACGTGCCGTTGTCATTGCGATAGAGACGGTTGGGACGGCCTCGAAACGCGACGAAGTAATCGAGGTCGTCGTCGTTATCGATATCGGCCCACGCATTGGCCTGGCCCCCTGCCGCCGCGAACAACTCGCGTTGATGCGGCTCGAATGCGGGTTTCCAGCCCGGCGCTTGAATCAGCAACCCGGCTATGACGAGTACGGCAAGCCGCATTGATGCATCATACGGCACGGCTGTTGCACTAATCACGCGATGATGGGCGACGCTTTTCAACTACCGGAAACCGGGGACCTCGTTCGCGTCGCGTGGCGCCTCGTCGTGGCGGCATTGCTGGGCGGCTGCATTGGATTCGAGCGGGAATGGAGCCGCAAGGCGGCGGGGCTGCGTACGCATATGACCGTCGCGCTCGCGTCCGCGGCCTTTGTGTTGATCATGGTTGAGAGCGCGGCCGCCCCGGCGGATGTCTCGCGTGTCATTCAGGGCATCAGCGCCGGCATCGGCTTTCTGGGCGCCGGGACGATCCTCAAACGCAGCAGCACCGAGGAAGGCATCAAAGGCCTTACGACCGCGGCGACGATCTGGCTGACGGCAGCCGTCGGCGCCGCCGCCGGCGCCGGGCATGTCGCTATCGGCGTCATTTCGGTGATCGCCGCGTGGATGATCCTGACGATCCTGAGCGGGGCCGAGCGTCTGATCGGCCGTCGCTAGAGTCGACGACGTTCAGCGATCACGATGGGGCTCTCGAGGCATCGCCGTCAAATTCCGCTCTTGGCGGCTCCTGATCGAGTCCGACGCGTCCCGGAGTAATGACGGCGCGCGCATAGCTTTCCGGCCGCACCGGCATTCCCGCCATACCTCGCAGCATCGCCAGCTGGCCGACATGCGTCAACGCATCCGCGAGCGGACCTTGAATCAGTTTGTCGATCGATCCGGGGAACTCACCGTCGGTGGCGATCGCCGCATCGAGCGCCGCCAGGCCGCTGAAAAAGCGCTCGACCTCCGTCGGCCAGTCCGTACTGCCGGCAGGCTGCCACGCGTAGCCGCCGTTGGCAATCGACACGCCCCATGTCATCAAGTCGGCCATGTGCGCGACGATGGTCACCGGTTGCCGTGTGGCATCACCAAAGTTGCGTTGGCCAAATTCCGGAGGAGCATCGCGCAGGACTTTCGCTGCGCGGTAGGCAAGGGTGGCCGCCAGTTGTCGCAGTGCGGCGCGTGCGGGGTCGATCGGCATGGTCGCGATTTTTATACCAACGCGCGGGAAAAACAACGGCGCGCTGCCCGCGCGGAACAATGCCCGGCGATGTCGCATTGCCAAGTCAGGCGTGAGCGTCACGGCTCCGGGGGGCTTTGATGCATGCCGGTGAACGCCAGCGCCACCAACAAGCCACCGAACCCGATAATGTGCGCGAATTGCAGCGTCTGCATCCACCAAGGCCAAGCCGACGGCGTCCGCGTGAAGTTGGCGATCGTCCACGGGATCACGTTGACAGACAGCGCAATCAGCAGCGTCACCGGTAACACCTTGCGATTCGCGAAACCGCAGCAGACCACGAGCGCAATGCCGGCGACATAGATGTCGTACACCGGCAACCGGGGGTTTGCAAAGGTCAGCACGACGAACACGAGACAGGCAACTGCCACCGGCGGCACGAGGGCCGAATGCCGCCATGCCGCATAGGCCAATGCCGCGACCGCGATCAACGCGATGGCGAACGCCGCCGTGGCCGCCGCGGTTGACTCCGACCAGTGCTTGATGAAGCCGGCCGGGCCCCACGCATAGTCCTTCTCCACCACCGCGCGCTGCGTGATGGCGCGGACGTATTCGTTCCAGTCGTCAAAACGGAAGGCGACATAGCCGCCATACACAGCAGCCACACACGCGGCGACCACCGCCATCTTCACGAACGCCATCAGGCGCGAGCGTTCGAGGAACGGCAATAACCCCAGATAGACGATGAATTGCGGCTTCAGCAATGCGCCGAAGCCGATGACGAAGGGCATAGCGCGTGCCGCGGCCGCATCGCCCATCGCCGCGCGCATCGTCACTGCGAGTAACGTCAGGTTCATGGGGATCGCGAGGTTGCCGGACTGCAGCGACACCACGCCTAAGCCACCCATTGCCGTCATCGCCAGCAGCCACTCGAACCGACGCGGCATTTTCAACCGCGCATAGGCCGTCAGAAACAGCACGATGGCCGCGACGTAGGCAATCGACATCAGCTCGAACAGGTGACTGCGCGCCAGCGTGAAGAGGTCCGCGGCAAACGGCGGGTAGAGAAACGGATAGGTGCGCTGCGCCCGATACGGGAACTCGCTGTCGAGGGCCTCGACGTACGACGTCAGGTCCCAGAAGTAATGCGCGGACGTTTCGTTGCCGATGTAGGCGCCGGCCTGGACGATCGACAGCGCGAGGACCGCCAGCCAGGTCCATCGCACTGCGCGCGATTCATTCAACATCCCGCGTCGTTAACGTTCCATCCACGGCGCCTTGATCAACAATTTCGGATCGGCGCCCGGCTTCGGCACGAACTTCTGCGTGCGTCCGTATTGGTTGTCGCCGCCGTACAAATTTCCCTCAGAATCGACGGAGAACGTATGCACCTCGAGGTAGCCGTCCGGCAGATCGGGCGGCACCATCCACGTGTAGAGGCGAGTGCCATCGAAATCGAGTTTGACGAATCGCAGCGGCTTCAAATCCGTCAGCCACAGACTGTCGTCGTTGACGATGAGATCCAGCGGCAATGAAAAGCCGGGGAACGCCGTCACGAATTCCA
>DASPNQ010000097.1:0-23998 GCA_035626435.1 Vicinamibacterales bacterium | reverse complement strand
TCGAGACGCCGATCCTGACGAAGTCGACGCCCGAAGGGGCGCGCGATTACCTGGTGCCGAGCCGCGTGCACGCGGGCAAGTTCTTCGCGCTGCCGCAGTCGCCGCAGATCTTCAAGCAGATCCTGATGATCGCCGGCTTCGATCGCTACGTGCAGATCGCGCGGTGCTTCCGCGACGAGGCGCTGCGTGCCGATCGTCAGCTCGAATTCACTCAGGTCGACCTCGAGATGTCGTTCGCGACGCCGCCGCTGGTCTTCGAGATCGTCGAAGGCGCGCTGGCGGCCTGCTTCCGCGAAATCGGCGTCGAGGTGCCCCGCCCGTTCCGGCGGATGCCATATGCCGAGGCGATCGCGAAGTACGGGTCGGACAAGCCCGACCTTCGTTTCGGCTTGGAGATCCAGGACTTCGGCCCGCTGTTCGCGCAGTCGCCGTTCGGCGTCTTCCGTGAGGCCGTCGAGCATGGCGGCACCGTTCGCGGATTCGTGATTCCCGGCGCCGCGAAGTATTCACGGCGCGAAGTCGACGAGCTCGTCGACCTGGCAAAGCAAGCCGGCGCCGGCGGGCTGATCTACGCGCGCTTCACGGCCGAGGGTGGCGTCCAGGTGTCCGCGAAGCCGATCGGCGAAGCCGGCGCTCGCGCGGTGCTCGAGGCGTCCGGCGCCGGCCAGGATGACCTCCTGGTGCTGGCGTCGGGAGCGGCCGACACCGCCTCGAAGATCCTCGGCCAGTTGCGGCTGCAGGTGGCCAAGAAGGCGCAGCTGATCCCGGAAGGCGCCTGGGAGCTCACCTGGGTCACCGACTTCCCGCTGTTCGACTGGAACGCGGACGAACGCCGGTGGGATTCGGTGAATCACCCATTCACGGCGCCGCGTGAACAGGATCTGCACATGCTCGAGTCCGATCCGGGCAAGGTCCTCGCGCAGGCTTACGATGTGATTCTCAATGGGTGGGAGCTGGGCGGCGGATCGATTCGTATCCACGATCGCGAGACCCAGGCCAAAGTATTCCGCCTGCTAGGTCTGTCGGACGAGGACGCGCGCACCCGGTTCGGCTTCTTTCTCGAATCGCTCGAGTACGGGACGCCGCCACACGGCGGTCTCGCCCTCGGTCTCGATCGCATTTGCGCGTTGCTGGCCGGGGAGTCCTCGATTCGTGAAGTCATCCCGTTCCCGAAGACCACGCAGGCGGTCGACCTGATGTGCGACGCGCCGTCGACCGTCGATCCGCGACAGCTGCGGGAGTTGCATATCAAGACCATTTAGGGGGCCGGGCCTGCGCCTCCCTCTCATGGCAAGATGACCTGAATGCCACTACTGTTTTCTTACGGCACGCTGCAGCAGGAAGAGGTTCAACTGTCCACATTCGGCCGCAAGCTGAAGGGCGAACCGGATTTGTTGATCGGCTACGAGCCGTCGCTCGTGAAGATCGCCGATCCGGCCGTCGCCGCGCGTCTCAAGAAAACCCATCATGACAATGCGCGTAATACCGGTGATGACTGGAGCAGCGTGCAAGGCACGGCCTTCGACGTCACCGAAGAGGAGCTCGCCAAGGCCGACGCGTTCGAGGCGCAGTACCACTACAAGCGCGTGCGCGTAACGCTCGCTTCCGGCAACGAGGCGTTCGTTTACGTTCATGCCGGCTGATCTCCGGCAGTTGTTCGACATCGAAGTGCCGGTCATTCAGGCACCGATGGCGGGTTCGCAAGGCAGTGCGCTCGCGATTGCGGTGTCGAACGCCGGTGGCCTGGGCTCCCAGCCGTGCGCGATGCTCGCTCCGGATGGCATCGAGCAGGAGCTGCGGTCGATCGCCGCCGGCACCTCGCGACCGTATAACGTCAACTTTTTCGTCCACCGCGCGCCGGTGCCGGATGCCGCGCGCGAGGCGGCGTGGCGGGAGCTCCTGGCGCCGTACTTCGCCGAGTACGGCATCGAGCCATCGGCCATCGCCGAAGGGCCGCAGCGTCTGCCGTTCAATCACGATGCCGCCGACGTGCTCGAAGCGTTCAAGCCGCCGGTGATCAGCTTCCATTTCGGACTGCCGCCTGACGGTTTGCTGAGACGCGTCAAGGGCTGGGGCTCCAAGGTGCTGTCGTCGGCGACCACGATCGACGAGGCCCGCTATCTCGAAGCACATGGCGTGGACGCGATCATCGCGCAGGGCGTCGACGCCGGCGGCCACCGCGGCATGTTTCTCGACACCGATTTGTCGGCACAGCTCGAGATGCGGCAATTGGTTCCGGCGATCGTCGACGCCGTGTCGGTCCCGGTGATCGCGGCCGGCGGAGTCGCCGGCGCCGGCGATGTGGCGTTGGCGATGTCGATGGGCGCATGCGGAGTGCAGGCCGGCACCGCGTATCTGTTTTGTCCGGAGGCGGCCCCGAGTGTCCTGCATCGTGCCGCTCTGCATAGCGATGCGGCGGCTACCACCGCGCTCACCAATCTGTTTACCGGCCGTCCCGCCCGCGGCATCGTCACCCGGTTGATGCGCGAGATCGGTCCGCTCAACGCGATGGCGCCGGACTTTCCGCTCGCCGCCACGGCGATCTTCGCCTTGCGATCGGCCGCGGAGAAGCGCGGCGTCGGCGACTTCACGTCGATGTGGGCGGGGCAGAATGCCCGGGCTTGCGTCGACATGAGCGCCGCCGCCTTGACGCAGCAGCTCGCGGCCGGTGCGCCGGCACACGCCTAAGCGCGGGTGAGCGCCGCTTTGACGCGCGCCAGGAGTTCCGGCGGCGCAAATGGCTTATGCAGCAGATCGAGCGACTTCACCTCGATGCCCAATCGCCGCGCCGCTTCCTCCGCATAGCCGCTCATGTAGAGCACCGGCAACCGCGGGTAATACGCCCGCAGCCGTGAGACCAGCTCGGGTCCGCTCATGCCGGGCATCACCACGTCGGTGACCAGCAGGTCGATGCGCAGATCGCTCGATGCCGCGCGATCGAGCGCGGTCGCGCCGTTGGTGCATTCGATCACCTGAAAGCCGCCGCGGCTCAGGACGATTTTCGCCAGCTCGCGAACGCCCGGATCGTCCTCGACGACCATCACCGTGCCGCTGCCTCGCGACACCGCGGGGGCACGCCCGTCGGCTGCTGCGTGCTCGCGGCCCTCGACGCGCGGCAGCTGGATGACGAAAGTGGTGCCGCGCCCTGGCGTGCTGTCGACCGTGATCGTTCCGCCGCTTTGCGTGACGATGCCGTGGACGGTCGGCAGGCCGAGGCCGGTGCCCTCGCCGGCCGGCTTCGTCGTGAAAAATGGTTCGAAGATGTGCTCCAGCGTGTCGGCATCCATGCCGTGGCCGGTATCCGAGACGGTGAGCTCCACGTGGCCGTCGAGATCGCGGGTCGCAATCGTCACCCGGCCGCCGTGCGGCATGGCGTCACGCGCGTTCACCGCCAGGTTCATGATCACCTGCTGCATTTGCGCCGGATCGACGTTGACATAGTCCTGCCGCGCATCGAGTGTCAGGTTCACCGCGATGTCTTCGGGAATCAGCCGCGACAGCATCGTCGCCGTCTCGCGGACGACATCGTTCAGATGCAGCCGCTCGGTCTTCAGCACCTGGCGACGGCTGAAGGCGAGCATGCCGCGGGTCAGCTCGGCGGCGCGGTTGGCAGCGATGCGAATCTGATCCGCCGCTCGGCGGGTCGGCGCATCCTCCGGCAGATCTTCGAGCAGGAACGACGCGAAGCCGCTGATCACCGTCAGCAGGTTGTTGAAGTCGTGCGCGATGCCGCCGGCCAGCTTGCCGACCGCTTCCAGGCGTTGCGACTGCCGGTATTGCTCCTCGAGTTGACGGCGCTCCGTGACGTTGACCGCGACGATCAGATCGTAGGTTTTGCCGTCGATGGCCACCGGCGTGCTGGTGACTTCGACCTTGAGCGGCTTGCCGTCCTTGCGCACGTGTGATGCGATGACCGGCAACACCGCGACGCCGTCGCCGAGCGGCAGCGACGGCTGCAGCTGTTCGGTCGAGAACACCACGGTGGCCGGCTGGCCGATCAACTCGTCTTCCCGATACCCGTACTGCGCGGCCGCCGCGCCGTTGACCCGGACGATGCGCGCATGATCCGCGCGGTCGATCAGGAACATCGCGAACGGCGAGCCTGAAAATACCGCGCGCAGCTGCGCTTCCGCGAACCGCCGCTGTTTGTCGGCCTCGATCGCTTCGAGGGCGTAGCGGATGTCGCCGGCCAGCCCTTCGAACAGCCGCTCGTCGTCGCGGTGAAAGACGCCGGGCTCGCGCGAGTACAGCCAGAACCCACCGGTGATCGCGCCATGCTCGCGCAATGGCATCGCCACAATCGCGCGGTGGCCGCTCTTGAGCAGGCGCTCGCGCCACACGCTGGGGGGCTCGGCGTGCAGGTCCGGGACCACCGCGACCTGCCCCTGGTCAAGGAACTTGCCGACGGTGCCGGTGCGAACCTCGTCGCCGACGTCGATTTCCGCACCGACGCGCAGGCGGTCTGGCACCTCGCCCGCCGACGCGGCGATGCGCACCGTCGAGCGATGTGGAATCCACTCGTAGATCACCGCCATATTGAACCGCCCGAGCGATACGGCAATCTCACAGAAACGCGACAGCATTTCGTCTCGGCTGCGGATGCGCGCAATCGCTTCGTTGATCGCGCTGCGCACGCGCAGCAGCCGGTCGAAATGCAACGCCCGCCGCGCTGCGCTGCGCTCGCGGCTGACCCACAGCAGCGTCAGCGACACATAGGTCGCGACGCCCACCGCGAAGATCAGAGCGGCGACCAGCCACGTGTTCTCGTAGACATCCACCAGCGCAGACTCGCGCGTCACGCCGGTCGCGACCATCCACGGTGTCCCGTTGACCGGCCTTGCGACGACGAGCCGGCGCCGGCCATCGCGGCCGACGACGTCGTTGGCGTCACGCACCTGGGTGGACGACGAGACAAAGCCGGGGGGCACGACGACGGAGGGTTCACCGGGTTCCGCGAGCGCCGCCGACGACAGCACGATGGCCGGAACATTTGAACGCAGCTCGAAGACCGTCGTGACCGCGCTGGCATCGGCCTTCGTCAGGAAGCGCACCGTCGGCAGCAGCAGTTGGTTGGCATCGACGCGGTAGATTGCCGCTGCCTGCGGCGGCGGTGCGGGATCGCGGAGATCGATCAGCGGCATGCAGAGATCGACGAATGGCGCAGCCGTCGACAGCCCGCGCAGCACGCCAAATACCGGCGCGCGAGCCTGGAAGCAGCGATCGAGCATGCCGTTCTCGATAGCGGGGCGTTCGTTCCGCCGGCGGGCATCGAAGATCGTGTCGCCGCGTCTGTCGATCAGCCAAACGTTCTGGTAACGCCAGGGTTCCTGCCTGGGCGCCAAGGCAGTGCGAATCAGATCCTCGAGTTCCGCGGAGCGCGAGCCGGCCATCCATTGCCGGACGGAACCGACGAAGAAAGGATCCGCTGATCTCCCTAGGGCGTCGTCGGTCCGCTCCCGATACCATTCGGCAAGCTGCAACGCCTTCAGTTCGGTGACTTGATGGAGCTCGGCTGTCTCATTCGAAAGTCCGCGGGCAACCTCGCGGCGGGCGAACCACCAAATCCCAATGATGATCGCGCCGATCAGGACGGCACCGCCGGCGACCGCAACCACCCGCCGTGGCGACGCAGGAAGCACAGATGCAGATTACACTGGTCCCACCATCGGCCCTGTTGACCTTGACGCTCGCCAAAGGCGGGTGCTAGGCTTGGCTGACGTTAACTGTTTGTAACGTAAGGAGATAGGCGAATCAGTACCGCGTCAACCCGTAAGGTCATGGTGCCCGAGGCGGGCGTCTCGACGCTGTTTGGAGCTTACGACGACAACCTCCGCCAGCTCGAATCTCTCCTGAACGTCCGCATCCGGACGCAAGGCCACGAATTGATGGTCGAGGGCGAGGCCGCGAACACGGCCAAAGTCGCGCGGCTCGTCGAACAACTGGGCGAGCTGATCGATCAGGGGCATTCGATTTCCGACCGCGACGTGAAAACGGCAGCGCAGCTGGTCGCCGAAGATGGCGGCGTCGATCTCCGCGATCATTTCCTGAAGGACGGGCAGCTCCGCACGGCGGGGAAGCGGCGGATTGCGGCCAAGTCCGCGAACCAGCGCCGCTATCTCGAAGCCATCGATCAGCACGATATCGTCTTCGGCATCGGGCCGGCGGGCACTGGCAAGACCTACCTCGCCATGGCGCAGGCGGTGACCTACCTGCTCGCCAAGAAGGTCAGCCGCATTATCCTGGCCCGTCCCGCGGTCGAGGCGGGCGAGAAGCTTGGCTTCCTGCCCGGCGACCTGCAGGAAAAGGTCAACCCCTACCTGCGGCCGCTCTACGATGCGCTCTACGACATGCTCGACATCGAAAAGGCCGAGAAGTATCTCGAACGCGGCGCGATCGAAGTCGCGCCGCTCGCCTTCATGCGCGGGCGCACGCTGAACGACGCGTTCGTGATCCTTGACGAAGCGCAAAACACGACGACCGAGCAGATGAAGATGTTCCTGACTCGGCTTGGCTTTGGCTCGAAGGCGGTGGTCACGGGGGATGTGACCCAGATCGATCTGCCAGGCGCGCGCACGTCGGGCCTGGTACAGGCGATGGAGGTCGTCGGCAAGATCGAAGGCATCTCGTTTGTCTATTTCGATGAACGTGACGTGGTGCGGCACAAACTCGTGCAAGCGATTGTGAAAGCCTACGACGTCTATGGCAGCGGACCGTCTGCACGTTAGCGTGACTTCACCGGATGCGCCGCGCGCGCTCGCCACGCGAGGCCTCGCGCGGTGGCTCGAGCGCATTGCGCCCGCGTCTGCGCGCGGCGAGGTGTGTGTCGCCGTGGTGTCCGATCGCCGGATGCGTGCGCTCTACCGCCAGTTTCGCGGCAGGGATCGCGTCACCGACGTCTTGTCCTTTCCCGCCGAAACCGCCGGCTTCCTCGGAGATATCGTCATCGCCTCCGGTGTCGCCGCCCGTCAGGCGCGAGATGCGGGACACACGCTCGCGACGGAATTGAAGGTGCTGGCCCTGCACGGCCTGCTGCATCTGCTCGGTTACGACCACGAGCGCGACGGCGGTAAGATGGCGCGCGCCGAAGCGCGGCTGCGAAAGAACGCCGGACTCGCTGAAGGTTTGATCGAACGTGGTGCCGGCCGCGCCAACCGCACCGCGGCCAGAAAACGCCAGTGACCCCGCTGCTGCTGTTCCTTCTGGGATGTGCCGTGACTTATCTCGGCACGGTCTCCGCCGCGTTCAACGCGCTGATGCGGCTGTCGCTGCGCATTCACGCGGAACGCACCGAGCGCGACGATGCGTTGGGCTGGTACCTCGAGGACCCACGTCGGCTGTTCGTGCCGGCCCGTGTGCTGATCAGCGCGTTGACGATCGTCGCCGCGGCATTGCTGGCGCGCGTCACGGGATTGACGACCGTCGGGCTGCCGATCCTGATTCTGTCGATCGTCGCGATCGTCATCGCCTGCGAGCACCTGATACCCCTGATCATCGTTCGTCACGATCCCGAGCGCGTCCTCGACGTGCTGCTGCCGTCCTTCGATGCGATCGCTCGCGTCATGAAGCCGCTGACCTCGACCTTGCTGCGGATGGGGACAGTGCGGCCGAAAGAGCGTGGCAACGGCAACGGGCAGGTGTCGCCCGAGCCGGCGCTGGTCGAATCCGCGCCCGCCCACGCGGCGGTCAGCGAGCAGCAGGAGGCGGTCCAGGAAGGCCAGGCCCGGGAGCTGCTGCGCAACCTTGCCGACTTCAGGGAGACGATGGTTCGCGAGGTGATGACGCCGCGGCCGGATATTGTCGCCATCGAAAGCGACGCCACGCTCGAGCAGATGCACACCCTCTTCCGGGAACAACAATATTCGCGCCTGCCGGTGTTCAAGGACACGCTCGATAACGTTCAAGGCTTCGTCTTCATCAAAGACCTGATTCACCTGCGGCCAGGGTCGCCTCTGAACTCGCCGATCACGACGTTCATCCGGCCCGCGCACTTCGTGCCCGAAACCAAGCGCGTGCCCGACTTGCTCAAGGAATTTCAACGGAAGCGGTTGCAGAGCGCCATCGTGGTCGACGAATACGGCGGCACGGCCGGATTGGTGACGGTCGAAGATCTGCTCGAAGAAATCGTCGGCGAAATTCGTGACGAGTACGACGTCGAAATCGAGCGCATCGTCGACGAAGGCGGCGGCCGCTACCTGTTCAGCGGCAGCGCGCACGTCGAGGAAATGGCCAATCTCATGAAGGTCGAGATCGAGGGCCATGGCTTCGAGACGGTCGGCGGATATCTGTTGTCGAAACTCGGGCGGGTGCCCGCGGTCGGGGAACATCTTGAAATCGACGGCCTCGACGTCGAGATCCTCGAAACCGAGCAACGCCGCATCACGCGCGTGCGAATGAGGCGCCTCGAGCCGGTGCCCGCGAACGATCAACAAGCCGAACCGTGAAGACCGGACTCGTTGCGCTGATCGGCCGGCCCAACGCCGGCAAGTCGACGCTCCTGAATCGGCTGGTCGGACAGAAGCTCGCTATCGTGTCCGACAAGCCACAGACCACGCGCAATCGCATCGTCGGTGTCCGGCAGTACCCGGAAGGGCAAATTGTGTTCGTCGACACGCCTGGGGTGCACAAACCCCTGCACAGGCTCAACGTGCGGATGGTCGACGCGGCTCTCGACACGCTCAGCGAGGTCGACCTGGTCGCGCTTGTCGTCGACGCGACGGAGCCCCCCGGTGGGGGCGACCGCTTCCTGCTCGAGGTGGTCAAGCGATCGCGGACGCCGAAAATCCTCGTCTTGAACAAGGTGGACGCCGTCGACAAGACGTCGCTGCTGCCGCGGCTCGCCGCCTACAACGAAGAAGGGTTCGCCGATCTGGTGCCGGTGTCGGCGCTGACCGGCGAGAACGTCGACCGTCTCGAGCAGGTACTGCTGACGCATCTTCCGGAAGGCGAGCCGATCTACCCGGAGGACTACTTGACCGATCAGCCGGAGCGCTTTTTCGTGGCCGAACTGGTGCGCGAGCAGGTCCTGCAACAGACGCGTGACGAGCTGCCGTTTTCAACCGCGGTCATCGTCGACAAGTTCGAGGAAGCAGATGCGAAGGGCGTGATGCGCTTTTACTGCACCATCCTCGTCGAGCGGGAGAGTCAAAAGCCAATTCTGGTGGGCAAGGGCGGGGCGCGCATCAAGGCCATCGGCACGGCCTCACGCATCGAGCTCGAGAAATTCTTCGACGCCCGCGTGTTTCTCGACCTGCACGTCAAGGTGAAGGAGTCGTGGCGCGACGACGAGCGCGCGCTCGATTCGCTGGGTCTGCCATCGCGGCGACGCAAGTAGAAAAATTCAGACGGGACGCGATTTTCACGTGAGGCCGCGGCCTGAGTCGCGCCGGGCGAGTGTAAGATTGCGAGGATCACCATGGCCCCGCAACGCAGAATCGACGTCGTGATCGACTCCGTCAAGCGGTTGCTCCGCATTGGCGCGACGGCGAACCTGCTCAACCTGCTTCAGAAACAGCATCCGGCCGACATCGCCCAGGTCTTCGACTCGCTGCTCGATACCGAGCGTCAGACGCTGTTCTCGATTCTCGTCGAGCGCAGCGGACGGCTGGCCATGGAGACGGTCAGCGAAATGGGGCCGGAAGCCGGCGCCCGGCTGCTGACCGGACGGTCGGCCGAAGAAATCGCCAAGTTGCTGCAGGAAATCCCGTCGGACGACGCCGCCGCGCTGATCGATTACCTCCCCGAGGAATTGTCGACGGAAGTCCTCGAGTTGATGCGCCGCCGGGAATCCGGCCAGGTCGAAAGCCTGCTCGAGTATGGCGAGCAGACCGCCGGACGCATCATGAACCCGCAGGTCTTCGCGTTGAACGAAGACCTGACGGTGGGCGAGGCCATCACGGCATTGCAGGGCTCTCGTGACGTCGAGATGGTCTTCTATCTCTACGTCGTCGATGCGCGGCGCCATCTGGTCGGCGTCACGTCACTGCGTCGCCTATTACTGGTATCGCCCGAGACGCCGTTGAAGCGGATCATGACGCCGGAAGTGACCAGCGTCCGGGTGGACACGGATCAGGAGGAAGTGGCACGACAGGTCGCCTCGTACAACCTGTTGGCCGTGCCGGTCGTCGACGAGGAAAACAAGCTCGTCGGCATCGTAACCGTCGACGACGTCATCGACGTCATCAAAGACGAAGCCGCCGAAGACCTGCTGCGCCTCGCCGGTGTGTCGGGCGACGAGCGAATCGCGACGCCCGCCTTCGAAGCGATTCGCAAACGGCTGCCGTGGCTGGGTATCAATCTCGTCACGGCATTTGTCGCCGCATCCGTCGTCGCGCTGTTCGAAGGGACGATTCAGCAGGTGACAGCGCTGGCCGTGTTCATGCCGATCGTCGCCGGCATGGGCGGTAACGCTGCGACGCAGACCCTGACCGTCATCGTCCGCGGACTCGCGCTGGGCGAGCTCTCATGGTCGAGCGCGCGAAAGGCGCTGGCCAAGGAGGCCGCGATCGGGTTGGGCAACGGCCTCGTGCTCGGCGTGATCGCCGCGGCGATTGCCTGGGCGACGAAGGCCGATCCGGTACTGGGGCTGCTGCTCGGCATGGCGATGGTCGTGAACATGTTCGTGGCGGCCACCGCCGGCACGCTGGTCCCGTTGGGCTTGAAAGCCATGAAAGTCGATCCGGCGCTGGCATCGTCCGTGTTCATCACCACCTTTACGGACGTCGTCGGGTTCGCCTCGTTCCTCGGTCTGGCGACGGTATTCCTGCGCTACCTTGTGAAAGTACAATAGGCGGCTACGGCATGCCGCTGTATACGGCCGAAGCACTCGTTCTTCGCACCTACAAGCTCGGCGAAGCGGATCGCATCGTGGTCTTCCTGACGCGGGACCGCGGCAAGAAGCGAGGCGTCGCCCCCAATGCGAGAAAGTCGCGCAAGCGGTTTGGCGCCGCGCTCGAGCCGCTGACCGAGGTGCGCGTGGCGTATTTCGAGAAAGAGCAGCGCGATCTCGTCAGTTTGAACTACGCCGAACCGGTGCGTTCTCCGCTGTCGGCCTGCAACCCCGAGGCGCTTGGCTACAGCCATTACTTCGCCGAACTGATCGACGAATGGGCGGCGGAAGCCGACGTCGATGAGCGTCTGTATCGGCTGGGGACGTCGGCGCTCGATGCGCTGGTCGCCGGCACGCCGGCCGATGCGTTGGCGCGCTACTTCGAATGCTGGTTGTTGCGGCTGCAAGGCGTCTATCCCGTGGACCTCGAGGTCTCACGCGGCGCCGCGACGTTTCTTGACGGCGTTCGCCGCGTCGCACCACGAGACGTGGATTCACTCGGCGCCAGCAGCGGCGTGCTGCGGGAGATTGAACTGGTCCATCGAAAGCTGATCGCCATGCACCTGGAGAGAGAGCCCCGTTCGGTTCGCGTCTTGAACGAGCTGCGGCGTTCGTTATGACGTTTCAGGATCTGATTCTCAAGCTGCAACAGTTCTGGGCATCGCAGGGCTGCCTGATTCAGCAGCCGCTCGACGTCGAAGTCGGCGCCGGCACTTCGCACCCGGAGACGTTGCTGCGCGTACTCGGGCCGGCGCCGTGGCACGTCGCCTATATCCAGCCGTCGCGCCGTCCGGACGATGGCCGGTTCGGGCAGAACCCGAACCGGTTGTTCAAGCACCACCAATTGCAGGTGATTCTGAAACCATCGCCCGACGAAGTGCAGCAGCTCTATCTCGACAGCCTCGAAGCCGTCGGCATCAATCCCCGGCAGCACGACATCCGCTTCGAAGAAGACAACTGGGAATCCCCCACCCTTGGGGCATGGGGTATCGGCTGGCAGGTGATGCTCGACGGCACTGAGATCACGCAGTTCACGTACTTCCAGCAGGTCGGCGGCGTCGATCTGTCGCCGATTTCCTGCGAGATCACCTACGGCATGGAACGCATCGCGATGTTCCTCCAGAAGGTCGACAACGTATTCGACATGGAATGGGGCGGCGGCAAGAAGTACGGGGAGGTGCGGCTTCGTGAAGAGATCGAGCAATCGAAGTACGCCTTCAACCAGGACACCGGCATCGACGCAGAGCGCTATGCGACCTTTCACCGGCATTTGTTCGATGAGAACTACGCGTTCGGCGAGGAGTTGTTGAAAGCCAACCTGTTGCTGCCGGCTCTCGAACACTGCTTGAAGTGCTCGCATCTGTTCAACTTGCTCGATTCGAGCGGCAGCGTCGGCGTCACCGAACGCATGGCCTACATCTTGAGAGTTCGTCAGCTGGCACTGGCGATCTGCAAAGCCTACGTCGAGCCTGTGAGCCTCGCCGCGGCGATCGGCGGGAACCGGAATTAATGGATCGCGAACTGTTTCTCGAGATCGGGACCGAAGAAATCCCCGCGGGCTGGCTGCCGGGGCTGACGGCGCAGCTTGGCCAGCTGCTCGAGGCGAAGCTGAAGGAAGCGCGGCTGGCGACGGATGAACCGATCGAGACATTCAGCACTCCGCGGCGATTAACCGTGCGCTCCGCACGCATTGCGGACCGACAAACGGATCTCGATGAATTGGTCACCGGTCCTCCGGTATCAGCGGCGCTCGACAAGGAGGGCAAGCTGACCGCGGCCGGCGCCGGCTTCGTAAAGAAGCAGGGCGCGGCTGACGAGCACATCGAACGGGTGACGACCCCGAAGGGTGAATACATCGCGGTGCGCAAGCATCAGCGCGGCAAGACGGCCGTCGACGTGCTTCCCGACGTGCTGACCGGAGTGTTGCGCGGGCTGACCTTCCCTAAGCAAATGCGGTGGGACGCGGCTCTTGCTGACGGCAAAGGGGAGTTGCCGTTCGGGCGTCCGATCCGCTGGTTGTTGTACCTCTTCGGTGGGCGCGTCGTGCCTTACACGATTTCGCGATCGCCGCTGGCCAGCGGTCCCCGCGTGCAGGACGTCAGCAGCGGCTCGCAGACCTACGGTCACCGGTTCCTGACGACGAGCGGCCGGCCCGGGCGCGCGGTCAAGGTCAAGAGCTTCGACGACTACCGGAAGCGCCTGGCGGAACACTTCGTCATCCTGGACCGCAACGAGCGGCGCGAGCGTATCGCGCGCGAGCTCGACGCGGAAGCGCGCCGGCGCGGCGGTCGCATCGCGAGATCGCTGGTCGGCCAGGGCATGCTCGACGAAGTACCCGACCTGGTCGAATACCCGGTCGTCGTGTCGGGCACGTTTTCGGAAGAGTTTCTGCGGTTGCCGGAGGAAGTGCTGACGACCACGATGATTCATCACCAGCACTTTTTCCCACTGAGCGATCAGGGACAACTGATGCCGGTGTTTCTCGCGGTGCTCAACATGGAACCCGATCAGCCCGAGATCGTCGCGCGCAACATGGAACGCGTTCTGACCGCACGCCTTCGCGACGCGCAGTTTTTTTATCAGTCGGATCGGCAGCAGCCGTTGTCCATGCACTTCGCGCGCCTCAACACGGTGCTGTTCCACAAGAAAATCGGCACCTATCAGGAAAAAGCGGAGCGCGTCAGCGCGCTCGCGGCGCGAATTGCCACCGACCTGCTGACGGCACCGGCGCTCGCCGAGCACGCGAAGGAGGCCGGCCTCCTGTGCAAAGCGGACCTCGCGACCGACATGGTCCGAGAGCTGACGGAATTGCAGGGGACGATGGGTGGCATTTACGCCCGCGAGGAAGGCAGGCCCGAGGAAGTATGGAAGGCTATCTACTTCCACTATCTGCCGGCAGCTGTCGAGGCGAACGCGCCGCCGACGCGCGACCAGCTCGGCAACGCCGCCACCACCTGGGCCGCGGTCTCACTCGCCGACAAGCTGCATACGCTCACGAGCATGTTCGCGGCAGGTGAACGGCCGACGGGATCCCGCGATCCGTACGGGCTACGGCGCGCCGCGCAAGGCGTGGTCCGAATCCTCGTCGACCTTCCGGAACTGACCGGCCTTGACTTGCGGCTGACGCTGGCCGACCTCGTGCCCGAGCATGCCGACGATGGCTTCTGGTCGTTCATGAGCGACCGCGTGCGTTTCGTCCTCGAGCAACGTGGCTACGACGTACGCAATGTCCGTGCGGTGACGCACGGTGACGTGAGGACGCTGTCGCCGCTGGCAGCGAAGCGCAAGCTCGAAGCGCTGCCTGAATTTACCGAGACAGCCGACTTCCGGCAGCTCGCGGTGCTCTTCAAACGCGTGCGCAACATCGCGAGGAACCTCGACGCGACCGCGCCGGACCTCGGCGGCACGCTGACGGAGCCTGCCGAGCAGGCACTGGCGGCTGAAGTCGATCGGCTGGCGCCGATCGTCGCCGCGACGGTGCAATCAGGCGCCGGTTACCGTCAGGCTTTCGCGGAGGCCGCCAAACTCGGCCCCTCAGTCGCGAAATTCTTCGACGATGTGATGGTGATGGCGGATGATGAGAAGTTGCGCGACGCGCGACTGAGATTGTTGAGGCGGCTCGAGGGCTTGATCCTGCAGCTGGCCGATGTGTCGGAAATCGTACCCGAGGAGAAATAGTCAGGAATGGCCAAGGTCATCAAGAAGAACACGAAAGCTGCGAAACGCAAGACGTCCGCATCTGCAAACACTCCGAAGAAGTTCGTCTACTTCTTTGGCAACGGCAAGGCTGACGGCAATCGCACGATGAAAGACACGCTCGGCGGCAAGGGCGCGGGCCTGGCCGAGATGACGAATGCCGGCCTGCCGGTGCCGCCCGGGTTCACGATCTCGACGGATGCCTGCAACATCTATTACGCCAACAAGGCCAAGCTGCCCGAGAACATCGAGACCGAGATGGTCGCCGCGCTGCGCAAGCTGGAAAAGACCGCCGGTGCGCAACTGGGATCCGAGGAGAAACCGTTGCTGGTGTCGGTCCGGTCGGGCGCCAAGTTCTCGATGCCCGGCATGATGGACACGATTCTCAACCTCGGTCTCAACGACAAGACCGTGGAAGGCTTGAAGGCATGGACCGGCAACGGCCGGTTCGCGTTCGACAGCTACCGCCGCTTCATCCAGATGTTCGGGAGCGTCGTCCTCGAGATTCCGAAGTCGGCGTTCGAGCACGAATTCCAAAGCGTCAAGCACGCCCGCAAGGCGGCGCTCGATACGGATCTCGACGAAGCCGCGCTCCGCGAGGTCGTCGCGAAATACAAGAAGGTCGTCCGCGACAACACGCGCAGGGACTTTCCGCAGGATCCGATGGAGCAGCTGCGCGGGGCGCGCAACGCCGTGTTCCGATCGTGGAACAACGCGCGCGCGAAAGAGTACCGCCGCATTTACGACATTCCTGATTCGATCGGCACCGCCGTCAACGTCCAGATGATGGTGTTCGGCAACACCGGCGATCGCTCGGGCACCGGCGTCGGATTCACGCGCAACCCCGCGACCGGCGCCAAGGAGTTCTTTGGCGAGTTCCTGATCAACGCGCAGGGCGAGGACGTGGTCGCCGGCATCCGGACGCCGCAGCCGATCAGCGAGCTCGAGCGCGTGATGCCCAAGGCCTACAAGCAGCTGCGCGAGATCACGACGCGGCTCGAGCGCAACTACAAGGACATCCAGGACTTCGAGTTCACGATCCAGGACGAGACGCTGTACATGCTGCAGACGCGCAGCGGCAAGCGCACCGGCTACGCCGCGGTGGTGATCGCGACGGATCTCGTGAAAGAAAAGCTGGTGACGCCGAAGGAGGCCTTGCTGCTGGTCGACCCGGAAGCGCTGTCGCAGTTGCTGGCGCCCGGCTTCGATGCCAAGGAATGGAAGCAGCATGAAACGGTCACTCGCGGCCTGCCGGCATCGCCCGGCGCGGCGTGCGGCAAAGCCGTCTTCACCGCCGACACCGCGGTCGAGTGGACCAACCGCGGCGAGCCGGTAATCCTGGTGCGGCGTGAAACCGTCCCGGACGACATCCATGGCATGTGGGTGGCGCAGGGTGTGTTGACGGCCACGGGCGGCATGACCTCACATGCCGCAGTCGTTGGCCGGCAGATGGGCAAGCCGTCGATCGTCGGCGCCGGCGAGCTGCGCATCGACGAGCATGGCAGGTCCTTCACCGTCAAAGGCAAGACGGTCAAGGAGGGCGACTACGTGGCGTTCGACGGCCTCACCGGAGAAGTGAAGCTCGCCAAGGTCGCGTCGCAGCCGAGCGAAATTCTTCAGGTCGTCACCGGCAAGATGAAGCCGGCCGATTCGCCGATCTACCAACGTTTCAGCCAGCTGCTCGAGTGGACCGACAAGTTCCGCCGGCTTGGCGTGCGCGCCAACGCCGATCAACCCGATCAAGCCGAGCTCGCCTACGCCTTTGGCGCCCGCGGCATCGGTCTCTGCCGCACCGAGCACATGTTCTTCGGCGAAGGCCGGATTCCGATCGTGCAGCGGATGATCCTCGCCGACAACGAGGCCGACCGTCGCGCCGCATTGAACGAGCTGCTGCCGATGCAGCGTGATGACTTCTACGGTGTCTTCAAGGCGATGAAGGGAACCGCCGTCACGATTCGCACGATCGATCCGCCGCTCCACGAGTTCCTGCCGAAGCGCGAAGAGTTGATGGTCGAGATCGCGACGATGGAGGCCAAGGGGCAGAAGGGCCGTGAGCTCGAGGAGAAACGCACCCTGCTCGGCCGGGTCGAACAGCTGCACGAGTTCAACCCGATGCTTGGCCATCGCGGCGTGCGTCTCGGCATCACCTACCCCGAGATCACCGAAATGCAGACGCGCGCGATCATCGAAGCGGCCTGCCGGTTGAACAAGGAAGGCCTCAAGGTCGTCCCCGAGATCATGATCCCGCTGGTCGGCGACGTCCGCGAGCTTCGCGATCAGAAGGCGATCGTCGAACGCGTGGCCGACGAGGTGATGAAGCAGCAAGGCGTCAAGATCAAGTACTTGATCGGGACGATGATCGAGGTGCCCCGCGGCGCGTTGACCGCCGACGAGGTCGCGACGGAAGCGCAGTTCTTCTCGTTCGGCACCAACGATCTCACCCAGATGACGTTTGGCTTCTCGCGCGACGATGTCGGCAAGTTTTTGCGGATCTATCAGGACAAGAAGATCCTGGAGAAGGATCCGTTCGCGACCTTCGACGCGGCGGGCACCGGACAGCTGGTCGCGATGGGCGTCGAGAAGGGCCGCCGGGCCCGGCCCGACCTCAAAGTCGGCATCTGCGGCGAGCACGGCGGCGATCCGTCGTCGATTCACTTTTTCCACAAGGTGGGGCTCGATTACGTGAGCTGCTCGCCGTACCGCGTGCCGGTGGCACGCCTGGCTGCCGCGCAGGCGGCACTGAGCGTCAAGGTCGGAGATTGATTCGCTATTTCGTCCACAGGGGCGGCCGCACCGAGCGGGTCGATCGCCTCGACACGGCGTGGCTGTCGCCGGACAGCGGCGCCGTGGTGTGGGCGGACATCGCCGAGCCCTCCGAAGCCGATGGCGCAGTGTTACGTGATGTCTTCGGCCTCCACGAGTTTCCCGTCGAAGCCGCGCTGCGGCGCGAAACCAACCCGAAGGTCGAAAGCTACGGCAAGTATCTCTACATCGTGCTGCACGGCATCAACTTCCAGGCCGCGGAGCACACCTTCGAGACGCACGAGACCGACTTCTTTCTCGCGGCCCATTTCCTCGTCACCATCCACGACGGCCAGCGCCGCAGCATCGCGCACATCATCGATCTGTGCGGCCGCGCCGAGCACATTCTCGCCGAGGGTCCGGTCGCGCTGCTGCACCGCATTGTCGACACGATGGTCGACCACTATCGGCCCGAGGTCGATGAGCTCGAGCAGCGGCTCGACGAGATTGAAAAGCAGGTCATCGAATCGCCGTCAGAAACGCTGACGGCGGACATCCTCGCCATCAAGCGTGACATTACGACCTTGCGGCGCATCGTCATTCCTCAGCGCGACGTGGTCGGCCGCCTGTCGCGACGCGAATTCGATCTGATCGGTCAGGAAATGGCGTATCGGTTTCGCGACGTCTACGATCAGTTCGCGCGCATGGCCGACGACGCGATTGTGTTCCAGGACCGGGTCACCGGGATCCTCGACGCCCACCTCGCGAGCGTCTCGAACCGCCTCGCCAACGTGTCGAAAGTGCTGGCGGTCATCGCCGCGCTGTTCGGCCCGATGACGGTGATTACCGGGCTGTTCGGCATGAACGTGCCGCTGCCCACGCTGATGGGCGACCCGCGCTACCAGTTCTACGAGATCATCGGCCTGATGACGGTGATGAGCGCGGCGCTGTTCTTCTGGTTCAAGAAGTCGGGCTGGTGGTAAGTGGGGCGCATCAGCCGGCTGCCTGACGATCTCGCCAATCAAATCGCCGCCGGCGAAGTGGTCGAGCGGCCGGCGTCGGTCGTGAAGGAGCTCGTCGAGAACGCGATCGACGCTCAGGCGACCCGCATCTCCATCACCGCGGAATACGGCGGCAAGAAGCTGATTCGCGTGGAAGACGACGGCATCGGCATGGACCCCGACGACGCGCGGCTGTGCCTCGAGCGCCATGCGACGAGCAAGATTCGCCGCGCCGATGATCTGGGCGCGATCGTCACACTCGGGTTTCGGGGCGAGGCGCTGCCGTCGATTGCGTCGGTGTCGCATTTCCGGCTGCGCTCGCGGGCCCGCGGCGCCGACAGCGGCACCGAGATCCGGGTCAACGCCGGCCTCATCGAATCGGTCGTCGAATCGGGCGGCCCCGAAGGGACGATGGTGGAAGTCGCGGACGTGTTCTATAACCTGCCGGCGCGCCGCAAGTTCCTGAAGTCGGACGCCGCGGAAGCGGCGCAGGTGTCACGCTTCGTGACGCAACTGGCGCTGTGCTACCCAGAAGTCGGGTTCACGCTGGTCAGCTCCGGCAGGAAAGTGATCAGCGTGCCGCCGGTCACGAGCTTGTCGGACCGCCTCTATCAGCTTTACGGCGATCGTCATGATCTGGTCGCGGTCGAGCGTGAGTTTGGCGGTCTGCGCCTCCACGGCTACATCGCCGCGCTCGCCGAGCAGGGACCGGTGCGTGGTCCACAACACGTCTTCGTCAACCGCCGCATCGTCAAGGACCGCACCATCGCGCACGCGATTCTGGACGCCTACAGCGTGGCGACGAATAAGGAGCGCAGTCCGGAGGTCCATCTGTTTCTCGACGTGCCGCCCGATCGCGTGGACGTCAACGTCCACCCGACGAAAGCCGAAGTGCGCTTCCGCGAACAATCGCTGGTACATGAAATGGTTCGCCGCGCGCTCGGCGATGCGCTCGGGAAAGGACCGGCGCCGGAACTGACGCTGCGCCCGAGCGACGTGATGCCAGGACGTCCGCTGCAGCCCTCGATTCCGGGCGCGTTGCATGGCGGGAGCTTCCCGAGCCGCTGGGCGCCGCCCCTACCTGGCGCCGGGGCGGGTCCGGGCTTCACGAGCGGCGCGCATCACGAACGTTCCGAGCCGGGGGCCACCGCCAGCGCGGATGTCGAAGGTTCGCCGCTTCGCGACCAACCGCCGGTGCGGCCGATGATCGCGCTCGGACAATTCCGCGACACCTTCATCATCGCAATGGACGACGAGGGGTTGTGCATCATCGATCAGCACGTCGCTCACGAGCGCGTACTGTTCGAGCGGATCATGGAGAAGCTGACGACGCAGTCGCTGGAGAGCCAGCGGCTCCTGATTCCGGTGGTCCTCGAATTGCCACCGGCCGAGCGGGCTGCGCTCGTCGGCAAACGCGAGGCGCTCGCGCGTTTTGGATTCGAGGTCGAAGAATTCGGCGGCGACAGCATCAAGCTGACCGCCGTGCCCGCGTTGCTCGATCCTCACGAATGCGACAGCGCCCTGCGCGCGCTCGCCGAAGACCTGGACGGGCTGGATCGCGGGTTGAGGATTGAGGATGCGCTGAAGCAGATTGCGGCGACTACGGCGTGCCACGCCGCGGTCAAGGCCCACTATCCGCTGACGCTCGAGAAGATGCATCACATCCTCGACGAGCTGCGAGCCACCGCGTATTCGACCGTATGCCCGCACGGCCGGCCGGTCATGCTGCGGATCACGCGGCGGGAAATCGAAAAGAACTTTGATCGAATATAGGCGGGAGGCAGGCACGTATGCACAGGTTGCTCGTAGTATTGCCGCTAGCCGCCGTCCTGTGGGGCGGCTGCGATGCGACCGGGGCCGAGCCACAGGCGCCAAACCGCCAGGCCGAACGACAACGCATGGTGAACGAACAACTCAAGGCGCGTGACATTCGGGACAGCCGCGTGCTGGCCGCCATGGAGAAGGTGCCGCGTCACGAATATGTGCCGGAACCGCAGCGCGCGCTGGCGTACGGCGACCATCCATTGCCAATCGGCTACGACCAGACGATTTCGCAGCCCTACATCGTCGCGTTCATGACGCAAGGGCTGCGCGTCGAGGCGGCGCACCGCGTCCTGGAGATCGGCACCGGATCCGGCTATCAGGCCGCCGTACTCGGCGAGCTGGCTAAAGAGGTGTACACGATCGAGATTGTCGAGCCGCTGGCGAATCGCGCCCGCGACACGCTGCGTGCACAGGGATACCGCAACGTCCATGTGCGTTTCGGCAATGGCTATCTCGGGTGGCCCGAGCATGCACCGTACGACCGCATCATGGTCACGGCCGCACCCGAGTCCGTCCCCCCGGCGTTGGTCGAGCAATTGAAGGTCGGCGGCATCATGGCGATTCCGGTCGGCGACGTGGTGCAGGAGCTGCGCATCCTCCGCCGCACCGATCGCGGCCTCGAAACGATCGATACGCTGCCGGTGCGATTCGTGCCGATGACCGGGAAGCCCGGGGCGTGACGCGCGATTGACGCGATTACTCACGGTGGGGCCACTCGTGATCGTCGTCGCGGCCGCACTGGTCTGGCTCACCCTGCCGGGCCGGCCGCTCGGCGCTATCGAACGCGGCGGCGGCGGGCCACCGACGGTCGTGCTTCTCCACGGATACGGGTCCAACGCGAACGACTGGCTGCAATTCGAGCAGGCGTGGACGTTTCCAGCGGCGACGCGCCGCATTTACCCGCAGGCGCCGTTACGGGGACCGGGGGGCCGGCGTGGCTGGTGGTGGCTGGGGTTGGAATGGTACGTGCCCCCTGGCGAGCGCCTGCCTGACATGACGGCAGCCAGTCCAAACGGCATTGCGACCGCGGCGGCGATGGTGCGCGCCCTTCTCAAAGATCTCGAGCAACCGATCATCCTGGGAGGGTTCTCACAGGGCGCAATGACCAGTGCCGAGATCGCGTTTCACACCGATCAGCCGCTGGCTGGCCTCGTGCTGATCGGCGGAACCTCGGTCAATGAAGATTCGTGGGCCGAACGCTTCGCCAGCCGCCGGCACCTGCCGGTGTTCATCGCCCACGGTCGAAACGACGGTGTGCTGTCGTTCGCAATCGCCGAACGTTTTCAACAGCGTCTAAAGGCGTCTGGCATCGACGTGACGTGGCTGCCGTTCGAGGGGGGACACGACATTCCCGCGGAAGTGGTGGCCGGCGTCAACGCGTTCGTCCGGCGCGTGGTTCAGTTACAATCGCCGCCGGAGAGAAACTGATGTGTTTGAGCTCACGATGGTTGGGGGCGGGTCTGGCTGTAGTCCTCGCGACCGCGTCGCTGCACGGCCGGCAGGCGCGCAAGGTTGACGACGCGACGCTGCTGAAGCCCGCGGATGGCGAGTGGGTGACCTACGGGCGGGATTACGCCGAGACCCACCACAGCCCGCTGAAACAGATCGATCAGAGCAACGTCAGCCGGCTCGCCACGGCATGGTCGGTCGAGGTCGGCTCGGATGGCAAGCTCGAAACCACGCCGCTGGTGTTCGACGGCGTTCTGTACGGTTCGTCGACGTGGAGCCAGGTGTACGCGATCGATCTGCGCACGCAAAAGCTGAAGTGGCAATGGGATCCGGGCCTGGTACGCGGCGGCTTCGCCGCGATGGGCCCGCGTCCGTGCTGCGGCCCGGTCAACCGGGGTGTGGCGCTGTACGACGGCAAGGTCTACGTCGGCCTGCTGGATGGCCGTCTCGTCGCGCTGAACGCCGAGAACGGGGCCGTGGTGTGGTCGGTTCAGACGACACCGCCAAATACGGATTACACGATCACGGGCGCGCCGCGCATCATCAAGGGCAAGGTGGTGATTGGACAGGGCGGCGCCGAGTACGGCGTCCGCGGCTTCCTCGCCGCGTGGGACGCGCAAACCGGCAAGCTCGCGTGGAAGTGGTACGTCGTTCCCGGTGACCCCGCCAAAGGCTTCGAGGACGACTCGATGGCCGCGGCGGCGAAGACCTGGTCGGGCCAATGGTGGAAGTATGGCGGCGGCGGAACGCCGTGGGATGGGATCGCCTACGATCCGGAGCTCAATCTGGTCTATGTCGGCACCGGCAACGGCTCGCCCTGGAACGCCAATCACCGCAGTCCCGGCGGCGGCGACAATCTCTATCTGTCGTCGATCGTCGCGCTCAACGCCGACACCGGCAAGTACGTCTGGCACTATCAGACGACGCCGGGCGACAACTGGGATTACAACGCGGCGCAGCCGATGATTCTCGCGGACCTGACGATCGCGAATCAGCCGCGCAAGGTGCTGATGCAGGCGCCGAAGAACGGCTTTTTCTATGTTATCGATCGCACGAATGGCAAGCTGATTTCCGGTCAGCCGTTTGCCTATACCTCATGGGCGACGTCGATCGACATGGAGACCGGGCGCCCGAAGGAGACCGAGCAGGCGCGCTATCGTTACACGCCGGTGCGCCTGTCGCCGTCGCCAGTGGGCGCGCATCACTGGCCGCCAATGGCATTCAATCCGGTGACCAAGCTGGTGTATTACGCCGGTCAGGAGACCAGTTCGGTCTTTGCGATGGAAGAGAAGTTCGACTTCAAGGAAGGGCAGTGGAACCTTGGCATCCGCCGCGGACAGGGCGCGATTCCGACACCGCCGCCGCCGGATCCGAAGGCCCCGCCGCCGGGAGGCTTCTTCGTCGCGTGGGATCCCATCGCCAATAAACAGGCGTGGCGCATTCCATTCCAACCTGCCGGTGGTGCCCTGTCGACCGCGGGTCAGTTGATCTTCGTCGGCAATGGCGCCGGCAAATTGTTCGCGCTCGATCCGTTGAGCGGCAAGACCCTGTGGGAGACGCAGCTGCTTCCTGGCGGAGTGGCCACCCCGATCAGTTACGAGCTCGATGGCACGCAGTACATCGCGGTGATGGGTGGCATCTCGAAAGGGCGCATCTATTCGTTCGCGCTCGATGCCAAGCAAACGATGCCGTAGTGTGACGCGAGCGGCGGCGGGGCAGGCGTCCCGCCGTCACTCAGACGAGCCGGTCACCCCGCCGCGACGTTTCTTCCACCATTCGAGCCGCTTCTTCACTTCGCGCTCAAACCCGTACTCGGTCGGCCTGTAGAATTCGCGCCCTTGCAGGTTCGCGGGGAGGCAATCCATGTCTGCGACCGCGTCGGCTTCGTCGTGCGCGTACTTGTAGCCCTTGCCGTACTCGAGCTGCTTCATCAGCGCGGTCGGCGCGTTGCGGATGTGCAGCGGCACGGGCGCCGCGAAGTCGCGCTTCGCTGCGTCGGCCGCTTCGTTGTACGCCATGTAGACGGCATTGCTCTTCGGCGCCGTCGCCATGTAGAGCACGGCCTGCGCGAGCGCGGTGTTGCCTTCAGGCATGCCGATGAAATGGACCGCGTCCTTCGCGGCGACGGCGATGGTCAAGGCCTGCGGGTCGGCGTTGCCGATGTCTTCCGACGCGAATCGAATCAGCCGCCTCGCCACGTACTTCGGATCCTCCCCGGCCTCGAGCATGCGCGCCAACCAGTAAATCGAAGCGTCCGCATCGCTGTTGCGCAGCGACTTGTGCAGCGCGGACATCAGGTTGTAGTGCTCCTCGCCGCTCTTGTCGTAGAGCAGCATCTTGTTGGTCAGGAGCTTTTCGAGCAGCGCCTCATCGATGCGCGGCCGTCCGGCGCGCTGCGGCGCCGACGACACGGCGAGCTGCAGCAGATTCAGCGCCGCGCGTGCATCGCCATTCGCGAACC
>DASPNQ010000096.1:0-16509 GCA_035626435.1 Vicinamibacterales bacterium | reverse complement strand
GCCGACACCTCGCCAGCCGGCAACATCGTCACCGGGAATTACATCGGCCTGCACCGTTCGGGCGCCGCGAAGCCGAATGGCACCGGCGTGCTGGTTCGCACCGATCACTCCAGCATCGCGAACAACGTCATCAGCGGCAATAACGGGCCGGGCGTGACGATCGCCAACGACGCCGACAACGTGGTGGTGACCAGCAACCAGATCGGCATGCACGGCGAGCAGGTTCGCAGCAACGGCATCGGCATTGCGCTGGACGGCTCGCTCGACAACGTGCTGATCGACAACAACATCATTTCCGGCAACGTCGGGTGGGGCATCGATGTCGGCGCGAGTGCTGTGCAGACCAACGGCCTGCAGGTGCGCCGCAACATCATCGGCCTCAGCGGCAGCGGCGCCGACGCCGGCAACGGCATCAACAATCCGGCGGGCGGTGGCGGCGGCATCAGGTTGAATCGCGCGCACGGTGCCGTGATCGGCGGATCGCCCGCGTATCGCAACGTCATCTCCGGCAACGGCGGTCCGAATCCCTGGGAGCTCGGCCTCGGCATTCTCGTCGTCGGCGCGACGTCGCCGCTACCGGTGATTCGCAGCAACTACATCGGACTCGACATCAACGGCGTGCAGCGGCGATCGAACGAGAACAAGGGCATCGCCCTCGAATCGGCGGCGATCGTCGGCGGCCCGAACGTCAACGATCGCAACTACATCTCAGGCAACGGCGACCTGGCGGGCGGCGCCGGCATCATCGTCGGACTGAATGCCGGCGGCACGACGATCCAGGGCAACGTCATCGGCCTCAATGTCAACGGCGATGCGGTCGGCAATGGCGCCAACGGCATCGTCGTGCAGACGACGTCGACCGTCACCATCGGCGGCAATATCGCCGGCGAGGGCAATGTCATTTCGGCGCAACCCGGCAGCGGCATTCTGATCACCAAGATCAACCCGACCGATCCGTCGCCCAGCGGCACGATTGTCAAGGGCAACCGCATCGGCACCGACCTCACAGAGACCTTGAACCGGGGCAACGGCTACGCAGGCATTTCGGTATTTGGAAACTTCGTGCAGGTCGGCGGTGCGGCGGCGGGAGAAGGTAACGTCCTCTCGCACAATGGCACGGCGGTCGTGATCCGCGATACATCGATCGGTGTGCGCGTCCAGCGCAACTCGATCGACCACAACGGCCTCGGCATCGATCTCGGCGGCGATGGGGTGACGCCGAACGACGGGCCGGCCGACGGCGATTCCGGGCCCAATAACCTGCAGAACTTCCCCACCGTCGTCAGCGCCGTCAACGAAGGCGGTGCCCCGACCAAGGTGCAGTACGACCCGAACGAGCTGAATCCGGGAATGCCGCATACGATCGAGTTTTTCTCGACACCAAGCTGTGATGCCAGCGGCTTCGGCGAGGGCAGGGTCTTCGTCGGCACCACGGTGATCAACGGCGGCGCCGGCACGCAGACGTTTGCGTTGAACGCGCAGGTGCCGGCGGGGTCCTACGTGACTGCAACCGCCACGGACGGCGCTGGCAACACGTCGGAGTTCTCGAGCTGCGCGCAGGTCACCAACTCCGGATGGACCGTCAGCGGTACGGCATCTTACTCAACAACGCCGTTGAGTGGAGTGCAGGTCGAGTTGATTCGGGCCGGCCACACCTCGCCGGCGCAGACGACGTCTACGAATGGAAGCGGCCAGTACAGCTTCGGCAACGTCCCGAATGACACGTGGTATCTGAAGTTCTACGGCCCAGACCCCTCATACGTCGCCTGGACGTCGAATTCGGTGAACGTCTTCAACAACAACGTCACGTTCCACAAGCAGATGCCAAAGGTCCTAACCCCGACTTCCCCGACGCATGGCCAGACGGGCGTGACGACCAAACCGACCTTGACGTGGAGTGGTCTGCCGGAGGCGGTCGTCTACAAAATACAGATCAATCGCAATTCTGATTGGCAGCTCGTCGATCCGGGCGCGCAGTCGTCGACGACGAGTTACGACGTTCAGGCATTCCTTAACGGCGCGACGATGTATACGTGGCAGGTAGACGCTTACGACTCGGGCAACCGCTGGATCGGGTCGATGGCGGGGCGGCAATTTACGACCGTGGCCGACATTTCGACCAACCTCGACGCGCGGACAGGTGGCCAGGCGAACTTCAACCATCCCAATCCCGGTGGCTTTCCGCCAATGTCTGTGGTCTATCTTGGACCGAACGAAAAGGCGTATGTCTCGGCCAGCGGCGCGATCCAGTGGTACCCGAATCCGCAGACGACGGGACCCAACGGCATCGGTTACCCATGCCCGAGCGATTGTCTTGCGCAGGGCCTGCCGACGATTTCGTTGGTGGGTCGGATCGGCGGAGGACCGTGGCAGTTCATTGGCACAGGACCAACGGTCGTCCAAGCCGGCGCCGGCGGAGGATGGCTGGAGATAGCGGTTAACGACACCGACTATCGCGACAACGCCGGCACGTGGTCCGTGCTGATCAAACGCTGACGGTCACTGCGCCAAGCGCTTCTGCGCATCGGAGACGAGAGGATCCTGCTCGTCTCCGCCGGCCTTGAGCTCGACGTAGGTCCTGAGCCGTTCGGCGGCGCCGGCGCGATTGCTCATCGCCGATCGCGCCACGCCCTGGTAGTAATAGACCGGCGCCACCACCCGCCACGTCGGCACATCGTCGAGATACACGGCAGTCGCCTCACCGCGGCGCGTGATGCAGCGATCGAATTCGCCCTCCGCTTCCGGATACGACTCGCCTTCGAGGAAGGCGCGGCCAAGCAGGTAACGCGTCTGCCAGGAATCCGCGCTCTTCAACGCCTGCTGGAAAGCTTCAACTGCCGCGCGCTGGTCTCCTTTGACGAGCGCGATTTCCCCGGCGAGCGTCAAGCCGAGCGCGTGCGTTTCGGCAACCAGCGATTTCTCGAGCTCGGCCGCGAGTTCCCTGGCCCGCGCGTCGCGGCCGGCGGCCAGCAATACGCGTCCAGCCTCGTAGCGGATCGTGGCGTCGGCGCTGGCGCTGGCGGCGGCTTCCGCCAGCCTGATCGCATCAGCCGTCTTCCCTTGCGACAATCGCACGCTCGCAAGCGTTGTCTGCACGCGTGCTATTTGCGAGACCGGCAGTTTTCCGGCCAGCACCGGCTCGAGGGTTGCCGCGGCATCCTGCATCCGCCCGCGCAGCATCGCCAGATCAGCGAGTCCAAGCGCCGCACGCGCTTGCCAGCCGTTCTTGGTGGCCAGCGTCTGGTAGGCGCCGGTCGCCTGCTCGTACTGGCCGAGCGCCGCATGACCGAGCGCCTGCGATACGTAGGCGAGCGCGTAATCGGGGTTTAACTCCGCGGCCTTCCTGCCGCCGGCGATCGCGTCCTCGAACTTGCCGGCGTACATCGCATACAGCGCGACGTTGTTCTGCCGCAATGGATTCTTCGGGAACATGGCCGCGACCCGCGTGCCGATCGCAACCGCCTGATCGAACTGCCGCATCTGCGAATGCGCGTTGGCCAGGTTGCTCAACCCGACCACGTCGGATGGATATTTCTCGACGAGGGACGTAAATTCCTGAATCGCCTGCGGCGCGTTACGCGAGAACAGGTAGTACTGGCCGCGCGTCCGGAACTTCTCGCGATCGGTCATGCGATCGACGTGCTCGAGCGCTTTCTTGAAAAACGCGTCCGCTTCCTCGCGTCGCCCGAGGTTGTTCGCGGCCGTCGCGGCGCTCGAATAACCGCGCGCGAACGTCGGATCGAGCTTGGTGGCCTCGTGGTACGCCGCAATCGCCTCTTCGGCTCTCCCGGCCGCGAATAATTCCTGGCCGCGCGCGTAGGCGCGGACCGCTTCGAGATTCGCGGCGGTAAATGAATCCGATGGCGCCGGCGCGACGGTGTCGCCGAGCGCGACACGCACTTGCGCCGCCAAGGCGCCAACCGTCTGCAGGACTTCGGCCTTGCTCGCCGCATCGTCTTCGAGCGTGTACTTGACCGCGTTGTCGGCACCGGGCGCGATGCCTTTGATGGTGATGTGGTAGCCCGAGCCCTTGGCCTCGATCGTGCCGACCACCACCATGCCGAGGTTTTCGCGAATCGCGACGAGCAGCGCCGTCTGTTCATCGAGCTTCGAACCCGGCTTGATCGCCTCGGCGGCACGCATCGCGTCGCGTCGCGAGAACGCGTTGATGAACGACGCGCCTTCGATGCCGAGGCTCAGCGCCTGCTCGACGACGCCGTCGAAGACGGGATCGCCGGTGCGGTTCTGGAAATCGCCAATCAGGACCGAGATCGGCTCATGCGACGCCTGAACGACGGCGGTGCCGGTGCCCTTCGACACCACCCAGCCTGCCGCGACGCCCATCGTCACGACGACCGCAGCGGCTGCCACCAACTGCCACTTGGGGCGTGACCGGCCGTGAACGACGACTTCTTGGAGGTCGGAGCGAACGTGCCCGTCGGGCGTCAGGCGATCGAGCGCGGCCACCAGCTGCTGGGTCGACGTGTAACGGTTGTCGGGATTCGGATCGAGCAGCTTCGTGACGATCTGGTCGACCGGTTCCGGAATGTCGGGCTTGATCGAGCGCGGCGCCGGCGGCGGCGTCGAGATGCGCGCAAGCAGCTCCGTCATCGGGTTATCGCGATTGGCCAATCGCTGCCGCCCGACCAGCATGTCGTACATGATCAGCCCGAACGAGTACTGGTCGCACCGCTGATCGACCTTCTTGCCCTGCGCCTGCTCCGGCGCCATGTATTCGAGCGTGCCGATCACCGACCCCACTGCGGTCTGTGTCGCGCCCTGCTCCATGGATCGTGCGATGCCGAAATCCATGATCAGCGCATCGCCGCCGTTCGGGATCGGATCCTCGGCCGGCCGCTCGAGCATGATGTTTTCGGGCTTGAGATCGCGATGGATGACGCCCTTCTCGTGCGCGGCGGCAAGGCCCTGCGCGATCTGCTGCGCAATGCGAATCACGCGATCGACGGGCAGCGACCCCTGTTTGCGCAACGCCTGCGCGAGCGTCTCGCCTTCCACGAACGGCATCGTCAGGTACTTGATGCCGTCGATCTCGCCGAGATCGTGAATGCGCACGACGTACTTGTGCGTGACCTGGCGCGCGAGAACGAGCTCGCGCTTGAAGCGGGTTTCGAGCTCTTTGGCAGCTGTGGCGTCGGATTGCGCCGCCGGCCGGATCACCTTGATCGCGACGGCGACGCCAAGCTCGTGATCGAATGCCTGATACACCGCCCCCATGCCGCCGGTGCCCAGCAACTTGAGGATCGTGTAGCGCGGGCCTACCTGCTGGCCCGGTTGAAACGGCCCGTCACCAGCACGGACCTGCGGGCGCGGCGACGGGTTATCGAGATTGGTGGCAACGTTGGTCGGGCTGATGGTCGGCGCGTCAGCGTGCGGCGCGCCTGCGGGGAATGCGGTGGCCGCCGTCGGCGATGCGATTGGCGCGCCGGCTGACGCCGCCAGGCCGCACCCCGGGCAAAACACCGCGCCCGCCGGCAGCGGCTTGCCGCATTTCGCACACGTCGGGCCGAGCGAGGTTTCGTCCATTCAACTCAACGGGTCGCGACATTATCGCGCAGTTCGAACGTCGTACGCGTAGGCAGCATCCTGGTCGCGCAGGATCAGCAACCCGCCGGCGATGATCGGATGGCTCCAGGTCGGCAGGCCCGATTGCTGAGGGATCGTGAAACGGCCGTGCTCGCGATACGCCTCCGGCGAGGCCTCGGCAAGACCCGCGACGCCGTCCTCGCTATAGAGATAGAGGCGGTTGTCGGCGAAGATCAGCGACCCCTTTCCGACGCTGCGGTCGCGCCACGCGGTCCGTCCGGTGTCGAACTGCAAGGCGGTCAGGATGCTGCTGGAAAATCCGTAAAGATGATCCTTGACCAGCACCGACGACGAGTGGTGATTGCGCATGTCGCGCGTGAAGTAAATCTCGTTGGCGCTGGCCAGATTACCGGCGGCGCGAATCTCGAGCAGCGCCGCTCCCGTCCCGTAATCCGATGACACGAACACCCGCGTGCCTCGGACCACTGGTGTCGCCGCGTTCGCGGTGTTGTTATTGGCCTTGCCGTAACTCCACAGCAGACGGCCGTCGCGCGGATCGACGGCCATGGCGTTGGCGTCGGTAAAGAAGATCACCTGGTTGAGGCTGCCGGTGCGCATCAGCACCGGTGATGAGTAGCCGGCACCGTCGCTGTGCTGCTGCCACAACGTCGCGCCGTCCGCCTTCGATACGGCCACGATCGATGCACGACGGCCGCCGGCGTTGATCAGGATGCGGTCGCCGAGCACGAGCGGCGATTCGCTGTACCCCCAGTACGGATTGATGCCGCCGAATTTCGACACGACGTTGACCGACCAGATCCGTTTGCCGCTCGCGGCGTCGAGCGCGGTCAAATCCCCGCTGCCGCCGAATGCGTAAACACGATCGCCGTCGACGGTTGGCGTGCTGCGCGGGCCGTCACCGCGATCGTTCTCGAAGCGGCGGCCGTTGAGATGCTCCCACACCTTCTTGCCGCTTGCGCGATCGAGCGCCACCACATATTCGTTGCCGCCGCGCGCGCCGAGCGTGTAAAGGCGGCCGGCCGACGCCGAAAACGACGAGTAGCCGTTGCCGAGACCGGTCGTGCGCCACGCCAGTGGCGGGCCGGACTTCGGCCACGCCTGCAGCAAGCCGGTTTCCTGAGAAATCCCGTCACGGTTCGGGCCGCGCCATTGAAACCATTCCTGCGGCGCCTGCGCTCCGCCGACGGCGGCAGCCAGACACCACACGCTGACAAGCGCGGACAAGAGCCTCATCAGCGTATTTCCCGACAAGTGCTGGTTTCCGTCAAGAATTCTCTTCCCGACCAGCTGTGCTGTCCGGGCGACAATCAGTTAGCATTCGCACGGTATGAACAAAGCTCTGGTCGCGGTCGCCGGTGCCGCTGTCGTGACGGTTGGCATCGCGTATGTGCTGCATCGACCGCAACCGGAGGCGGAAGTCGCGCTCGAGGCGCCAGCCAGCTCGCGCATCGTCCCTAAGAAAGTCGAGCCGCCGACGCCGGTACCGACAACCCCGCCCGTCGAACCGATGCGGAAGGCCCCAGCGAAGGCTGCACCGTCTCCTGCAACGGCAACACCTCCCGCCCCGGCGCCGGCACCAACCTTGGCGTCGCTGCGGATCGACACCGATGTGCCGGGCGCGTCGATATTCATCGATCGCCAGTTCGTCGGCAATACGCCGCTGTCGCTCGACAAGCTCGAGCCCGGCAGCAAACGCATTCAGGTGACGGCAACGGGTTACGACAGCGTGACGAAGACGGTTGATTTGGCCGCCGGGCCCAACGACGTGACGATTCGCATCAAGGAAGTCAGCCTCAATGCGCGAGTCAGCGTGGTGCACAAGCATGGCATCGGCTCGTGCGAAGGCGCGCTCAGCGCCACGCTCGATGGCTTGCGTTACGACACGGCAAACACGGGCGATGCGTTCACGCTGCCGTATGCGCAGGTCGAAACCTTCGTCGTCGATTACATGCAGAAGAACCTGCGCGTGAAACAGCGCGGCGGCAAGACCTGGAATTTCACCGACAAAAACGAGAGCGCGGACGCACTGTTCGTGTTCCACCGCGACGTCGAGTCCGCGCGGAAAAAACTCGCCGAGGGTTATTCCCGAGCCCAGTAGCGGGGTCCCTGCTGGACGTCCATCGATTAAACCGAGGTATTGGGTCCAAATTACTGATTTTCCCGTCCCTTCGCCGCTTTGCTATTCTTGGAGCATGAAACGGATTCTCCTCTTCGTGCTGACCAACCTCGCCATCATGGTGACGCTGTCGATCGTGATGGCTCTCCTCGGCGTTGGCGGGTTCCTCACGCCCACCGGCGTCGACTACGTCGCGCTGGCGATGTTCTCGCTGGTGTGGGGCTTCGGCGGCGCATTGATTTCTCTGGCGTTGTCGCGCTGGATGGCCAAGACGGCAATGGGTGTGCAGCTGGTCGACGGCCGCACCGGCCACGCCGAGCTCGACTGGCTGTATTCGACCGTCGAGCAGCTCTCCAGGAAAGCCGGCTTGCCGATGCCGGAAGTCGGTGTCTACGAGTCAGCGGAAGTGAATGCCTTCGCCACCGGCCCCAGCAAGAGCCGCAGCCTGGTCGCCGTCTCGAGCGGTTTGCTGCGCTCGATGCGCCGTGAGGAAGTCGAAGGCGTGCTGGCGCATGAAGTCTCGCACATCCAGAACGGCGACATGGTGACGATGACGATGATCCAGGGCGTCGTCAACGCGTTCTCGATCTTCTTCTCGCGCGTGATTGCGAACGTGATCCGGCAGCTCGTCGACGAGCGCATCTCGCACCTGGTGTTCTTCGTCTCGACGATCGTCTTCGACATCGTCTTCACGTTCCTCGGCATGATCGTCGTCGGCTGGTTCTCTCGCGCGCGCGAGTTCCGGGCGGATGCCGGCGCCGCGGCGTTGTCGAGCCGTGGCAACATGATTGCCGCGCTGCAGCGGCTGATGGCGAACAAGGAGATGGTCGACAACTCGCAGCCGCAGCTGGCGACGATGAAGATCAACGGCGGCAAGGGTTTCATGGCGCTGATTTCGACGCACCCTCCGCTCGAAGACCGCATCGCCGCGCTCCAGCGCGGGTAATACCCGCGGCACCCGGCATCATCGCCGGGTAAAATACAGTGCCTGGCGCCACCCCTGGCGCCGGGCACTTTCAACATGATCTCCGAAACCGTCGAAGCCGAAGGTCACCTCATCGACTCCGGCAATTTCCAATCCATCCTCACCACCATCGTCGAGCACGGCTCCGAGTACGAGATTCTCCGCTTCGACATCGGCCGCACTAACGCGCAGGGCTCGCACCTGACGTTGAAGCTCACCGCCGATAGCGACGAGCGCCTGCAGGATTTGCTCGCAAGCCTGTCCGTGTTCGGCTGCTACGTCAAAGGCACGCCCGAGGCGCTGCTTCGGCCGGCCGACATGGACGGCGCCGCTCCCGAAGATTTCTACTCGACGACAAACCATCGCACGTCGGTGTTTCTCGACGGCGAATGGATCGGCGTGAGCAACCAGCGCATGGACGCGGTGTTAGTCGTCTCCGCCGCCCGCAGTCCGGACGACAGCGCCCGCGTCGAGTGCCGCAAACTCCGCGACATCAAACAGGGCGATCTGATCGTCTGCGGTATGCAGGGGATTCGCGTTGCTCCGGACGTGCAGTCGCGTGACAAGCCATCGTTCGGTTTCATGAGCAACGAGGTGTCGTCGGAGCGGCGAGTCGAGACGGCGGTGCGGCGCGTCGCCGAGCTGATGCGCCGCGTCAAAAACGGCGGCAGCAGGATTGCCTTCGTCGCCGGACCGGTTGTCGTGCACACCGGCGGTTCCCAATATTTCTGCGACCTGATTCGCATGGGCTACGTCGACGTGCTGCTGTCCGGCAACGCGCTCGCGGTGCACGACATCGAAGTGGCGCTGTCGGGCACTTCGCTTGGCATCGATCTCAGTAGCGGCCATCCCGTCGAGCACGGCCACCGCAACCACATGCGCGCCATCAACACCGTGCGCCGCGCCGGCGGCATCGGCAAAGCCGTCCACGGCGGCGTACTGACCACCGGCATCATGCACGCGTGCCACGTCCACGGCGTCCACTACATCCTCGCCGGATCGATCCGCGACGACGGGCCGCTGCCGGAGACGGTGATGGATCTGACCGAGGCGCAGGATGCCTACGGGCGCGCGCTGGCCGGCGTCGAAGTGGTCGTGATGTTGTCGTCGATGCTGCACAGCATCGGCGTCGGCAACATGCTGCCGTCGTGGGTGAAGGTGATTTGCGTGGATATCAACCCTGCGGTTGTCACCAAGCTATCCGATCGCGGGTCTACGCAAACCATCGGCATCGTCACCGATGTAGGATTGTTCCTGCATCAGCTAGCTGAGCAGTTGCGTCGTCCCTGAATTCAGATCACCAGATCACGAGATCGCGACGTCACCAGATGTACAAGACCCTGATCGATCCCACCACACTCGCCGGTAAGCTGACGGATCAGACCTGGATCGTGATCGACTGCCGGTTCGATCTGACCAACCCGAACCGCGGCGAAGAGCTGTATCGGGAGGCGCACATTCCAGGTGCGCGTTACGCCCATCTCGATCGCCACCTCTCGGGAAGCAAGACCGGCAGGAATGGACGGCATCCGCTGCCGGACATCGATCAGATCATCCGCAACTTCAGCGACCTCGGCATTTCGTCCGGCATGCAGGTCGTGGCCTACGACGGCGACAACGGCATGTATGCGAGCCGGTTGTGGTGGATGCTGCGGTGGATGGGACACGACGCGGTTGCGGTGCTGGACGGCGGGCTGGCGCGGTGGCAGAAAGAAGGTCATCCGGCTCGCGGCGGCGTTGAATCGTCCACACGCGGCAACTTCAAAGGCTCGCCGCGGCCCGGATGGCGTGTCACCGCCGATGACGTGATCAAGGACCTCAACAGCCCGCTGCGGCTGCTCGTCGATTCGCGGACACCCGAACGGTTTCGCGGCATCGGCGAGACGCTCGACCCCGTCGGTGGCCACATCCCGGGCGCTGCGAATTATTTTTTTCAACAGAACCTGACCGCCGAAAAGACGTTCAAGTCACCCGACGACCTGCGGACGCAGTGGCAGGCCGTGCTCAAAGGCAGGGATCCGCGCGACACCATCGTCTATTGCGGGTCAGGGGTGACCGCGTGCCACAACCTTCTGGCTCTTGAACATGCAGGGATGCATGGGGCCAAAATCTACCCAGGGTCCTGGTCGGAATGGTCATCCGACCCGACTCGGCCAATCGCCACCACAGAGGACTGAGGCGCCGCAAACGTTTTTCGTCGTCCTCTCGTCCAACAGGCCATGAAGACGACCTTTACCCTTCGCATCCTCTTCACTGCCGCCATCCTCGCCGGAATGGCCGCCGCTCCCGACGCGCAGGTCTTCCGCTGGGAGCCGAACCACCATCGTGATGAAGTGCGCAGCCGCGTCGAAAGCGCCCTCGAACGAGCCCAGGAGGCCGTCGAGCGGACCTGGGAGCGCGTCACCCGGCATGCGCAGCGCGCCACCGACCGCGCCGAGCGCCGCGCCGCGTTGCGCGCCGAGGCGATCGGCCGCCAGGTCCGTGCCCGGGTCAACGCGCAAGTTCGCAGGCGGATTCAAGACGAGATGCGTTATCACCGCCGCCTCTCCGAGCGCAGCTATCGTTACGGCGACACTGCCGGCGCGCAAGTGGGCTCTGACGCCGATCCCTGCAGCAACAACAATCGCTGGAACGACGACGAGCAGCAGCACTGCGAAGTCCGCGAATCGACGATGGGCGCCGGTCCGCTGAACGTGGATGCCGGGCAGAATGGCGGCATTGTCGTCGAGGGGTGGGATCGCAACGAGATTCGCATCCGCGCCGTCGTGCAGGGGCGTGCCCGCAGCGCTGAACGCGCGCGCGACATCGCCGGTCAGGTACAGGTGCAGGCCGGCGGCGGCCGGGTGTATGCGACCGGACCCGACGTGGAACGCCGCGAATCGTGGTCGGTCAGCTATCGCATCAACGTACCGCGACGCAACGACCTCGACCTCCGCGCCACCAACGGCGGCATCACCATCGTCGGCGTCAACAGCACGATGCGGTTCGACACGGTCAACGGCGGCGTGCGGCTGCAGGATGTCGGCGGGCGCGTCAACGGCGAGACGCGCAACGGCGGTTTGAACGTGACGCTGAGCGGCGACCGCTGGGACGGCGAGGGTCTTGACGTCGAGACCAGCAACGGCGGCGTGACGCTGCGGCTGCCGGACAACTACAACGCGGAGCTCGAAACGCGCACGGTCAATGGCGGCCTGCGGATCGATTTTCCAATCACCGTGCAGGGTGAGTTGACGCCGCGTCGCGGCCTCAACACCACCCTTGGCTCCGGCGGCCCGCTGGTGCGCGTCCGCACCACGAATGGCGGCGTGAACATTTCGCGCCGCTAGCGGCTGCTCTTCAGAAAGTCGACGATCGCACGCTGCACGTCGGGACGTGGCAGCGTGCTTTCGTGACCGGCATTCTCAATCACGAGGTGCGTGCTGTTCGGAAACCCCCACCGCACTTCCTCGGCCTGATACGGCGGCGTATTCGAATCGAGCGTGCCGCTGATGAACAACACCGGCAGGGTCGAGACGATTGGCGCACGAAACGCATCAGGCAGCGTCGTGATCTGCAGCGCGTCGCACACGAACGGGAACGGAAAATTCGTCATGACGCCCAGCGCGCTTGTCGGCAGTTCTCGGTTGATGCGCGCGAGGCGCTCGCTGGTGACGCCCGAGGCACAATCCATCGCGAACGGCATGATGGCCATCCCGCCATTGAGCTCGGCGTGGCGACGCGCGGCCAACTTGCCGAGCATCCCGTAATCGCGTTTCGCGGCGTCACGAATCATCTTAATCAGGTTGGCCGTGTCGTTGGTGTCGCCGATGTCACGCCGCAGCAGGTACTGAAACCCCTCCTTACCGATCGTCAAGCCGCCCGCTTGCACGGGCGACCTGTCGAGCGTCGCCATCACCGCATGCGTGACCTCCACGAGATCCGACGTCGGCGATTCGAAGAACGCCAGCCTCGCGAGCTGCAGATCGAATGTGTGCGGCAGCTTCTGGGTGTGATCGGGGCCTTCGGTGCCGGCGAGAATCACGCGGTCGATGCTTGCCGGATGGCGCCGCACCATGGTCAGCGCCAGGTGCGTGCCGTAGCTGAATCCAAACAGGCTGATCTTCGGCGCGCCGATGGCCTTGCGCAGATCCTCCAGATCGTCGGCGCTGGCTTCGGTGTTGTAGGCGTCGAGATCGATGCCCTTGCCACGCAGCTCGTCGCCGCACGCGACGACACGCGGGGTGAGCGCGTCGATCATGCGCTTGGCACTTACAAAGAGATCCGCGGGTGCGTGGGCCTTGCCCGCGCAGGTCAGCCGCGGCGTTGAGAACCCGGTGCCGCGTTGGCTGAGCAGAATCACGTCGCCCGCAGCGCGCATCGCGTCGAACAGGCGCCGGTACTCCTCGACGCGATACAACCCGACACCCGAGCCTCCCGGACCGCCATCCAGATACACGATCGGCGATCCGGGTGTGGCCGCCGTGCTCTTCAGGAGTGCGTAAGCGAGCTCGATTTTCCTGCCGCTGGGTTTGCTGCGGTCTTCGAGTACGGCCAGGCGTTGCAAATCGGCTGGCGATTGAGCGAACAGGGCCGACGGAACGCTCAGCACCAGCGCCAGAAGCCCGAGTCCGATGTTTGATATCGACATTTGTCTATTTACTCCTCAAAAAAAAGGGTCAGCGTCGAACGACGATGACGACGCGTGTGGGTGGATTCAGATCGTCGGAAACATTCGGCGTATGCGCAGCCGGAATAAATGCTGCTGCCGCGATGAGGATCACCACGAACAGCGGAGCGGTCCGCCGTTCGTCGCGGACAGCGGACGCCGCCAGCAACCGGCGCACGCGCACGCCCATGGGATGCGCTCGAGCGATCAGCATTCCGTTATCGCGAGCAGCCATTAACCGGGCCGACTGCAGCAAGGCCTGTGCGTAGGCAAACGGATCGCGCCCGGTGCGCGCCATCGCCCAATCGTCACAGCCGTCCTCTCGGGCGGCCAGCAGCGCACGGCTGATCAGATGCGTCAGCGGGTTGAACCACACGATCGCGGCTGCCGCCCTTGCCAGCGCCATCCACACCAGATCGCGGCGCTCGTGATGGCCTGTTTCATGCGCGAGCACCGCCGCGAGTTGTTGCCGCGATGCGGTTTCGAGGATCGATGCGGGCAGTACGATGACGCGGTCGCGGAACCCGGCCGCCAGCGGTCCGCGATCGTCCGGCGCAATGCGGACTTCGACCTTCGTTTGCAATCCATCCGGACCGGGCCGTGTACCCGCCACCGCGAGCGAACGGCTGACCGCGATGCTCCGGCCGAGGCGAATCAATAGCAGGATGCTGACCATAGTCGTCAGGGCTGCAATCGTCTGCCAAGCATCGTCGTGCAGCCACAACGCCATCGTCGACCGCGCGTCGTCGATCGGAGCCGCGTCAACGAGTGCTTCGGACCACGGCGATCGAATCAGCGGTGGCAATGCCAGACGGACGAGGGCGATGGCGAGGAGCGCCGATCGAATGGCCGGCGGTAATAGATGCCGCCCGAAGTGAACCGCTACGAGAATCAACGCCGCAACGATCGAGGCGTCGATCTGCCCGACAATCCACATGCGCCAGACGGTCACTTGCGTTGCTCTCGAAGCCGAGCGACCAGCGCTTCCAGATCGTCCAGCTCTTCGCGGGTTGGCGGCGCGGTCTCGAACAACGATGCGACGAGTGCCGCCGGCTTGCCGCCGAACGCGCGCTGCAGCAAGCGTGAGACCGCCGGGCCAAAGGCGCGCGCGTGCGCCTTCGCCGGACGGAACACGAACGCCTTGCCCTGGTCCGCCTTACGCCGCTTGACCAGACCTCGTTCCTCCAGCCGGGTCAGCAACGTGACGACACTGCCGTGCGCCATCGGCCGCCTCTTTGCCAGCCGCTCCCGCACCGTGCGGGCGGTCGCCTCGCCTTCTTCGAACAGAACGGCGAGCACGTCAGCTTCCGCGTCGGGGATCTTCACATCTGACATATAGACAAGTGTCTATCTTAGACGGAGTGAAGTTGGATTTGGTTCATCCCGATCGCCGATCCGCGACCGTGCCCTGTAAGATCTGGTTGATGAGCCGTTTAGAGCAAATCTGGATCAAACGGATGCACGGCGGTCCGATGGACAAAGCCGAGCGCGCCCGCCTGAAAGCCGGCCGCGGCATTGTCGGCAACGCGAACCAGGGCGGCAAGCGGCAAGTGACCATCGTGTCGAACAAGCATTGGCACGAAGTGACCGCTGCGCTCGGCGACATTCCCGACCCGCGTCTGCGGCGCGCCAACCTGCTGGTCTCCGACATCGACTTCGCCGACGCGCGCGGGAAAATCCTGAAGATCGGCAACGTCCGCATCCGCATCTACGGTGAAACAAAGCCGTGCGAACAGATGGAAGAAGCCGTACCGGGATTGCGCAACGCGATGAGCGTGCCCTGGGGCGGCGGCGCGTTTGGCGAAGTGCTCGACGACGGAGAGATTACGGTTGGCGATCCTGTTGAACTAGTGAACCAATAGCCGCCCTTAGCCGCTTGGCCTCTTGGCCTCTTGGCCCCCTTGGCCCCTTCGCCCCTTCGCCCATTGGCCCATCAGCCCATCGGCCCATCAGCCCATCGGCCCATCGGCCTATCGACCCATCGGCCCTGAGCCCCTTGGCCCCTTGGCCCATTAGCCCATGAGCCCCTCACAGCCCCAACACCGCCATCGGTATCCACTGCTTGATCTTCGCCGTATGCGGTTTGACCAGCCGGATATTCGCTTCGGGGATTTGGGGAACATCGATCTCGGGTAAATCGACGGACTGATCGCGCGCCAGCGACTCGACCTGCGAGAAATCGATGTTGCCGGCCAGCTCGACGCCGGCCGCCTCGTAGACCCGCTTGCGCACCCATTCGTATTCGGCTTCGGAGAATTTCTGAACGTTGAGTGCGTTGACCTGCGCGCGACGGCCGTCGAGATAGATGCTGGCGATGTCCGAGAACACCGCGGTGAATTCGCTGAGTGTCCAGTCGCTGCTGCCACGCTCGGCCCTGGCGCGAATCTCCGACGACTTCTTCTCGATCTCTTGCCACCGGTCGTCCAGTTCCGCGCGCACGCGCGTCTGCACGGCGATGAATCGTTCCACTTGTGACGACGTCAGCTCGCCGTTCTTCGGAGGTTCGAAGGGGCGCCGGTTCGTGATCCCTTCGCCGAGGCGCGCAACTTCGCGGGCCTTGTCCATGTAGCCGGCGGCGTTGTCGATCATTGGTTTCATCGCACGGTAGGCGTAGTAACCGGCTACGCCAAAACCGATGAGGGCGATGACGATGACGATCAGGCAGCCGGCGAGGATCTTTTTCATCGGGCGACAAAGGCGCTATACCCGCCGACGAGGTTGGCGACGTTCTTTCGCCCGAGGCGCTGCAACACCGATGCGGCAATCGCAGAGCGTCCACCGAGCTGGCAGTGAACGACGATCGGTTTGTCGGCGGGCACTTCGTCGATACGCTCCGCCAGGCGGCCGAGCGGGATGTGCATCGCTGCGGGGATGTGCCCGTCTTGCCATTCGTGATCGTTGCGCACGTCGATCAGCACCAAGCCATTCGACGCCAGTCGCCGCGACAATTCCTCGGCGTCAATCTGCGGAATCGATTCGCCGCCCCGGCCTGAAAATTCAGAAAAGTGACCGGCGATGCGATCGAGACCGATCAATGCCAGCGCGCGCCGCACGTCGTCGAGGCGATCGGTAATCAAATAAAAGGAACGATCGTACGGAACCAGCCACCCTGCCCACGTGACGAATGAACCGTTGAGCGGAATGTTGAGAGCGCCGTGTCGATGGCTCGCGGCGAACTGTTCCGCCGATCGTGTGTCCACGACGAGGTGACCGCCGGCC